>JAIWNQ010000045.1 GCA_020216745.1 Candidatus Hydrogenedens sp. | reverse complement strand
TCCCTTGTATACTCTTAGGGGGACTTTTGTTGGGTGTATACTTTATATCGAAAAGCCGAAAACAGGATTTAAAAAGGGATTGACAAAACAGTTTAATTATAGATGATAATAAATAAAACTTAGTATTATTTAGGGAGTTGTTAAATATGACAAATAGAGGTTTGTTAATTTTTCTGATTGGTTTTTTAATTCTGAATGTTTCATCTAATTCGGCTAAAAATGCTAATTTTTTGGATATAAGTAGGTTTAAAGTTTACCTTGCATGTGAGCCCGTTAATGAGGTTCAAGAAATTGTAATATCCATGTTAATAGAGGAAATAGCCCAGCGAACAGGTATAAAACTAAAAAGAGAGAACACGTTTGATAAAAATGGAAATTATATTATTCTTACAATGAAAGATTATTTAAAACATTCGGGGTTAAGGCAATATGTGAATGGATATTCCTATGATGAGATAGAACAGCAATTAAGGTCGGAAGGATTTGCTATTTTTACGAAAGAAAGTTCTAAACAACCACAAAATGTTTGGATTATAGGTAATGATAATAGAGGGTTACTCTATGGTGTAGGAAAATTGCTTCGTATATTAAGATATTCACAGGGTTCTTTGAGTATATCAGTACCAATACAAATTGTGACCTCTCCAATTTCTCCGATTCGGGGACATCAATTAGGATATCGAGCACAGGCGAATTCATATGATGCTTGGGATTTAGCCCAATATGAAAAATATATTCGAGAATTAACGTTTTTTGGAGTTAATAGTATTGAAAATATACCGTTTCAAGATAACCGACCATCTCCACATTTTCGGCTTTCTCGTGATGAGATAAATAAAGGTTTAAGTCAAATATGTAAAAAATATGGTTTGGATTATTGGGTATGGACACCTGCAGACTTTGATTTAAGGGATGAGACCAAAAAGGCAGATTTAATTAGTAAGCATGAAGCGTTATATCGGGATTGTCCTGTATTAACAGGTGTGTTCTTCCCTGGTGGTGACCCTGGGGATAATCCACCTGAATTAGTTCTACCCTTTTTGGAGGAGTTATCGAAACGGCTTATGCCATTGCACCCGGAGGCAAAGATATGGTTATCCCTTCAAGGCTTTTCTCTTGAGCAAGCGAGGTATGTTTTTAACTATCTGAAAGATGAGAAACCGAAATGGCTTGGTGGTCTTTGTGAAGGTCCCTCCAGTCCACCAATAGCATATTTGCGACAGAATTTGCCAGCAGAGTATAAACTCAGAATGTATCCTGATATTACACATAATAAGTTATGTCAATACCCAGTACCTTGGTGGGATATCGCTTTTGCTTCTGTCCTGGGTAGAGAAGCCATTAATCCTCGGCCTGTCCAATATGCATACATTCACAACTGGTTTCAACCTTATTGTGATGGGTTTATTTCTTATTCAGATGGAATTCATGATGATGTAAATAAAATAATTTGGAGTGTATTAAGCTGGGATCCAGAGCAAAACGTTCGTGATATTCTCATTGAGTATGCAAATGTGTTTTTTGCAACAGATGTGGCAGTTGCTTCGGCAGATGGAATTTTAGCCCTGGAGAGGAACTGGCGAGGTAGTGTTGTTGATAATGGTGGCATTGAGGGGACGTTAAAATTATGGCAGGAATTGGAACAGCAATCACCTCAACTTAAAGAAAATTGGCGATGGCAAATGTGTTTGGTTCGTGCTTATTACGATGCATATATTCGGAGGAAACTTATTTATGAACAGGAATTGGAGCACAAAGCAAATCAAGTGTTATGCAATTCCAATAAGTTAGGCTCAGAACATACTATTCAAGAGGTATTAGCGATCCTGAATAGGGGTGTTACAGAATCGATCGCACAGGATTTAAAAGATAAGGTGATAATGTTGTATGACCAATTATTCCATAGTATCGGGCTTCAATCCAGTGTCGAGAAATATGGTGCGAGTGGTGGCGAACGTGGAGCCTCGCTTGACTATATAGATATACCGTTGAATAATCGGTGGTGGTTAGAGGATAGGCTTAGTGAAATACAGAAATTAAGTAATGAGAATGAAAAAATAACCCAATTAAAGGAGCTCGGAACATGGGAAGAACCAGGGTATGGTTCTTTTTATGATGATATTGGAAATACTGCAAAATCACCTCATGTGAGACGTTGTGAAGTCCCATATACAAATCCTGCGGAAGAAGCATGGCCTGAACCTACCTTATGGTGGTTTGATAATGGTAAGAGCCGAAAACGCACCTCATGGTTAAGTTCGTTAGATAAAGGGGAAGTGTTGTATCAAGGGTTAGAACCGAATGGGGAGTATGTATTACGTATTTCAGGATATGGAAAACCCCAGATTGTGATTGACGGAAAGAAAATTTCTGATTCGGGGGAAGGTATGAAAGAATTGGGAGAATTGAAGGAGTATGTTGTCCCGAAAGAGTGTGTTTCAGATAGGGAAATTACAATACGATGGAGTCTACCCCCTGAAGATTTACGGAAGAATTGGAGGCAACAGTCAAGGATTTGTGAAATGTGGTTATTAAAACAATTGAACTGAAAGCTAATTTTAGGTATTAATAAAGTATGAAATAATGAATTCTGAATGAAAGGAGATATATATGGAGGAGTTAAAAAATTTATTTAAACAGACAAATGATGATTTGGATGATTACTTGATAATAACACCTACGACGGTTTTTATGTGGTTTGTAGGACTTTTTCTGATTGTTTTTGCAGCGGTTAATGAATTCTTTTAATTTTGGGTTTTGAGTTTCTATTGTAATCCGACAAGGAGGAAGGGTTCTTATTTATTACTTTATTAAGTTTTTAAATTGTTGTTGGATTTGTTGTCATTAAAGGTTCTTCTTAAATTTTATAACTATTATCTAATGAGGGTATCTTTGTAGTAAAAAAACGGAAGAAACAGTCATGGGGGTAGTATAACTCAAATTGAGATAGACATAGGGGAGAGGTTTTGTTTATCCACAAAAATTTGTTTAATATCGGTGAGTATTTTTTAGACATGAACAACACAAGAGAACCTAAGGTTTAAAAGATTAAGAGGAAAATGACACAGATTCTTAATATTAAAATAGCCAAGATTTTTTATAAATTTTTGTTATGAAATAGGAAATAAGTTGTAGTTATATATGGTTTTTTTGAAAGTAAGTAAACCAGGAAGAGAAAGGAATAAAAGAAGTGAAGAAGAGATTACTATACGTAGATTGCCTCAGAGGGTTTTTTATTGGGTACATTCTTTGGTTGCATGCTTTTAATGCAGTGGTTTATCAAAATAATCCGCAGTCTATTGAGAAAGCCAATCCATGGATTTTTATTATTTTTGCTCCGTTGATTATTTTGGCGACGTGGGCACCTATTTTTGTTTTATTATCTGGAACCGCTCATGCGTATACTATGCATCGGAGCTTGCTTAAGTATAAAGGAGTGACCAAAATTACTCCGGAATTAAATAGACTGCTTTTAGGAGGGTTAGTTAATTCATTTTTATTAATCTGTTTTTCTTTTATGAATATGATGTTCTTTCACCATCGTATGCCATTTAATGGCCGTTTTTATGAAACATTGATAACTGGGTTTATTCAAAAAGGTTCTTTCCCTGATTTTTCATTTGACATTTTGTTTTACACAGATGCGTTAGGGAATATCGGTATCAGTTTGTTTTTCCTTCATATTACCTTGTACGCTTTATGGCGTTCAGGAGAGCTCTTTGACCGTCGTTACACATTTCGTATTCTTACAGGAATAGCGTTGACATTGCTGTTTATTTCGCCGTCTATTCATAAGGGGTTGGATGGAGTATTTTACCAAGCCATTCAAGAAGAGAAATGGGGTCTTGCGTGGCTACTTAAGTTTTTGTTAGCTCCTTTACCCAATATGGCGTATGGCTATTTGGGGGCGGTATTTGGTATAGCCTTATCAGAACAGGTGTCATTAGATAAAATACGTGGTTATGGATATGGTTTAGGTGTTGCCTTTGTTTCGTTAGCGGTATGGCTTATGATTCAATACGGTTTGAAACCAATTGAATTTGCACAATCACCGTTGCCAATTAAAATCCACTTTCTGGATGTCGGTTTGATGCTCATTGTTTCAGCATTTTTAATAGGTGTTATGGAATACACAGATTCAGAGAGAAGGATGTGGTGGATGAAACATACAACGGCGATTCGTCGTATAAGTATGGTTGCGTTAACAATATTTTTATTGGAAGGACCTGTGGCAGTGAGTTTAGGGCGTGTTTATTTATGGGTTATAGGTTCACCTTCAGAATTTCCAAGACATCCATTGTATATTATTCCCTTTATTTTGCTTGTACTTCTTTTCTGGCATGGGGTCGTAATTGTATGGGAACGATTTGGTTTTAAGTATGGAGCGGAATGGCTATCTGTACTTATTGTTGGATGGGTAAAACGGCAGAAATCTGTTCGTTTAGACCCTGCTCAAACATTATACCTTCATCCAGAATTGCACCTAAAAGAATAGCCCTTAAAATATTCTTTGAAATTTGGAGGTTGTTTTAACGGAATAGTTAAGTTATTCTTCCTCGATGTCCAGTTCTTCATCTGGAGGTAAGGCATCTTCACCGAGTTCTGTATCGGCAAGGGTTTCATCCGGTGGCATTTCTTCATCAAGAGGTAGTTCTTCTTCCTCAAGAATCGGGACATCAGGAACACCACCAAAATCGTCTAATTCATCTTCCTGCCCATAACCTTCCGGAAATTCGATATCTACATCATCTTCACTTATTCGTGGCTTTCTACGTGTTTTTGGAGTGGAAATAATTTGGTCACTACTGATCCCAATTCGTTCAAGTTGAACATCACGGCAATGAGGACATTTAAAATTGAATTTTTGAGCCCCCCACTCTACAAATTTTTTTCCACAATTAGGACAATAATATTTAATAGTCGGCATAGAATTAAACTCTTTCCTGATGTTTGTTTCAATTTTCTAACAAATTATTTTTGTAAAGTAGCGAAAAGAATATCGCAACGGAGGGGTCATTTTCAACCTTGCAAAGGGGAAAATTTTTTTAAGAAATATCGTCTTACTTAAAAACCAAATTAAAATCATATTCTCCAGAGAATTTTTCCACGTATTGTACTTATTTTGTTTCATTAGTAGAAACGCTGGCGATATTATTTAACATATACAGTAGTGCCTGTATTAATGATTTATAGAGGTAATGTGTATTCCGTTTTACCACCTAACTCTGATGACTCTATTTATAAACAAATACCATACATCACAATGAGGCGATAGCCTAATCCTATTTTAATTTTTTGTGAGATAATTTTGGGTTGACAGTAGGGAAGAGGAAGAGGCTATAATTATATAGTGAAAATATTTTCACTATATAAGGAGATGCTTTATGGGAACGAGAATTCTTCATGTGGATATGGATTCCTTTTTCGTGTCAGTGGAACTGGTAGAGCATCCGGAATATCAAGGCAAGCCTGTGGCTGTAGTTACAAAGGTAGATAGTCCACGTGGTGTGGTATCTTCCGCTTCTTATGAAGCACGGTATTATGGAGTTACTGCGGGAATGTCGATTGGTGAAGTTCGGAGACGATGTCCAAATATTACTTTAATTGCTGGGGTTTACGAAAAGTATGTGTATGTTTCGGAGAAGGTAGTTTCATTATTGCATCAGTTTTCACCTTCTGTAGAAGTAGCATCCATAGATGAGTCTTTTTTAGATATTACGGGTTGTGTTGGATTATTCGGTTCAGAAGAGAGATTGGCACTGAGATTAAAAAAGGAGATTCATGAGAAATTAGGTTTACCATGTACCGTGGGGATTGCCTCGACATATATTGTTTCAAAAATTGCAGTTAAACAGAAGAAACCGAATGGATATTGTTCTGTGACATCGGGAAAGGAGTTGGAATTTCTTTCTCCGTTGCCTATAAGAAGTATTCCAGGGATAGGTTCCCACGCGGAGGAAATATTTCATTCCTTGGGAGTTTATACCGTAGGTCAGCTTCAAAAATTTTCTTTGGTACAGTTAGAACAGATTTTTGGAAAGCCTTATGCTTTTCATTTATTTCAATGGGCACGTGGGAGGGATGTGGAATGGTCTCCCCGTTTTGACATGCCGAGGGTTATTTCAAGAGAGATTACGTTTGAAAATGATTTGATTTACTGGAGAGAGATAACGCCCCGTGTTGTGCGATTGTTAGAAGCATGCACCTACGAGCTGAGGCAAAAAGGCATGGAAGCACGAAGGTTGACTTTGAAAGTGCGTTATGCCGATTTTATTACACCAACGTTTTCTTATTCCTTCTTTGAACCTACCTTTTCCGATGCAAAGTTTCTATCTGCATTATTTGTATTATTAACTAAGGCACAGACGCGGAAATACAGGGTGCGATTGGTCGGAGTCATGTTATCTGAATTACGACCTATAAATGAACAATTGGAACTTTTTTATTCTTCTGATGAGATAAAGGAAAAAAGACGATTAAGGAGTATTGATAAGATAAGGGAACGTTATGGATTTTCATCAATATGTCATGCTTCTGCTTTACAAGAATAAGACAAAAAAACAGTAAATTTGTAGATTGGAAGTAAATGTAAGATATCAGTGATTACATGTAGCTATATGTTTTCAGTATTATATCTCTGTCTTATTCATATTGTTCGTGGCACAAAATTTTTTTCTATATGTATACACATATGTATTTATAGTTACAGGTTATGTGTTAGGTGTATATAACATAAACAGTCGTTAACAGATACAAAGCGACATATTTATTTAATTATACTTATTTGTTTGTAATGTTATATATTTGTTATTTATTATATATATCGATAATTATCTGTATTTTGCAATATAGTCTCTTTTTTGAGTTGTTTGGGAGTGGATTTCGTAAGTTATTGTTAAGCAAATATTTATGGTTAAAAAAAAGGGAGTCTTGAATTTTGGAATTTGACATGGTATATTTGAGGTATTAAATATGTTGATTTTTAATTGAACGTTTTGGGTTTTGGGGAACTTTCAATGATGGGTAAAGCAAAAGACAGAGTAACGATTTTAGAATTGGGAAGAAAGGTACTTTTAGATGACTTCATATAAAAAATTTGAAAATAGTGAGGAGTGTGTTTCTCTTTTGTGTAATGCATTGGATATACAGAGCCAGGCAAGTAAGTTTGGATTTGAGTGGCTTGAGGTAGGAGGGATATTAGAGAAGATTCGTGAGGAGGTAAAGGAGATAGAAAAAGAGATTTCTCGGCGGGATATAGAGCGGGTGAAGAAGGAGGTAGGAGATTTGTATTTAGTGTCTTTGCATCTTGCCCAATTTTTGGGAATAGACCCTTTAGAATGTCTTTATATTTCTTATGAAACGTTTCGGCGTCGCTGGGAAAAAGTGCAATTGTTGGCTACGGATGTTCCGGAGGTGCCGGAGGAAAGACTTGAATATTTGGAACGGCTATGGTCACAGGTGAAGCAGGAGGAGACGGATTTTTTCTGAGTATAAATTAAAGTAATTATAAATTGAAGATTGAGTTTAAGGAGGAAATTATATGGCTTTTCAAACGGAAGAGACGTTGTGGACGCAGATGTTAAGTTGTTTAGAGAAGGTTTTGGAACCTCATGTTTGTGAGCACTGGTTTTCTTTCGTTACATTTAAGAGCTTTGATGGGAATCGGCTGGTTCTTACGGTGCCCAATGAGTTTTTCCTTTCATGGTTTCGAGAACGTTATGGAGAGGTATTAGGTGTAGTTGCACGGCAAGTTTTACAAAGAGATATCACTATTGATTTTTTGGTTCGGCCAGAGGAGAGAAGGAAACAGCCTCCGAGAGATGGAATGACGCTGGATTTGGATATTCAAGAGAAGAGAGTAGAAAAGAGAGATAATGTATCTCATAACACTGTCCGTTTGAATCCGAGATATACCTTCGAAAATTTTGTAGTGGGACATGGAAATGAGTTTGCTTATGCAGCAGCGAAGGCGGTTTCAGAGAGTCCAGGGAAAAATTACAACCCACTTTTTATTTATGGAATGACGGGATTAGGTAAAACACATTTAATGCAAGGAATTGGACATCAGTTGTTACGGAAGGACGCCTCAAAGAAAGTGATGTATGTTACTTCGGAAGAATTTACAAACGAATTAATTATGAGTATTACTGAGGGAAGCCAGTCTAAGTTTCGGGGGAAATATCGGAAAGTGGATGTATTGCTTATTGATGATATTCATTTCATAGCGGAGAAGGAGGCGACGCAGGTAGAGTTTTTCCATACATTTAATGAATTGTTTGACCAGCATAAGCAGATTGTACTTTCATCAGACCGTAGTCCTAAAGAAATTCGAGGTGTAGAAAGTCGATTGGTTTCACGGTTTGAGTGGGGATTAGTTACGGATATTCAGCCTCCAGATTTTGAGACCCGTGTTGCAATTTTGAGGAGTAAACTAATTCAGAAGGGGTATGAATTAGAGGACGAAATATTGGAATATATTGCACGGTCGGTGACCTCTAATGTTCGTCAATTGGAAGGTGCGTTAACGGGTGTGATTGCTTTGATGAAATTACGGGGAAAGGATCGAATTACTTTAGAACAAGCAGAACAAGTTGTTCGTGATATAGAAGACCGTACCAGAACACAGTGTATAACACCAGAATCGGTTCTTCGTGCGGTGGCAGAGACGTTTGATGTGCGATTAGTAGATTTAAAAGGAAGGTGTCGTAAGAAACAGTATGTATTACCGAGGCAAGTTGGGATGTATTTATGTAGATTGCTCATTCCAAGTATGTCTTTAAGTTATATTGGCGAGTTATTTGGTGGCAAAGACCATACAACGGTACTTCATTCATGTGAACGGGTTGAACAAGAACTCCAAAAGAAAGGTGAAACTTGGAAGGCTGTTGAATCGTTATTAAAGAAATTAAAAGGTGAGTGAAAATTCAATAAAAAAAGAATAAAAATTCTTAAAAAACGAAATAAACAAAAAAAATTTAAGGTTATTGAATTTAGAGTTTAATTTTGGTATAATATATGGAATTTTTTAATAGAGATATATAGTCAATTGAATAATGGTTTAATAAATTAATGAAGAGGTGAGCGAAGATGGCGATTTTAGATTTAGTTTTATACCCTGATGAGCCTTTAACATCTGTTGCGGAACCATTTGACCGTATTAACTCAGAAGTTATGGACTTAGCCCAAGACATGTTTGAGACAATGGTGGCGTATGAAGGAGTTGGGCTTGCGGGTCCACAGGTAGGTATTTCGAAACAGATTATTGTTGTTCATGAGCCCGAAAGTAAGCCTATGTGTCTAATTAATCCGTCTCTTATTATTCAAGGGGAACGGATTGAAAGTGAAGAAGGTTGCCTTAGTCTTCCGAAGATATATGCTGTAGTTCCTCGAGCATCCCGTATTAAAGTCAAAGCATATAGCCCTCGAGGGAAAAAATTAGAGTTTGAAGCGGAGGATTTTTTAGCTCGGATTATCCAGCATGAGTATGACCATCTACAGGGGCTAATGTTCCTTGACCGAGTTGACATTATTACCCGTGAAGAAAAGTATCAGGAATGGTTTGAGATTCGGAAGAAACTTTTCTCCGAGATACAACAAGATTAAATAGGCTTATGTTGTAGTTAACATATTTCAAAGTTATAGTTCATGTTACTCCATAATAAACTTTTTGAAGACTTAGTGAATACATTCCGCCGATTACCTGGGGTAGGTAAAAAAACAGCAGAGCGTTATGCTTTATATATTCTGTCTTCTGGTGAAGAAGATGTGTCTGAATTTGTAAGGGTCGTTTCGGATGTCCGTAGCAAGATAAAACGGTGTTCAGAATGCCAGGATTTTAGTGAGACCGACCCATGTTCTATTTGTTTATCCACAGATAGAGATGGACAATTACTTTGTGTTGTCGAAAAACCATCTGGAGTTGTTGCAATTGAACGTTCAGGGGGTTATCGGGGGAAATATTATGTGTTAAATGGATTAGTAAGTCCGTTGGATGGAATTGGTCCGGAAGAGTTAGGCTTATCGCGATTGTTCCATCGTGTAAAATCAGGAGGTGTTCGTGAGGTGATTATTGCTACGGGTGCAACAAGTGAAGGGGAAGCAACCGCTTTATATATTGCACATCAATTAAAGCCATTAGGGATAAAAGTCAGCCGTATTGCCCATGGTGTACCTATGGGAGCAGGGTTGGAACTCACAGATGAATACACCTTACGACAAGCATTGGAATGGCGTAAACCTTTGGATTGATGATTGAAATTGGTATCTATTTAATGAGAGTGGCTAATTTTGTTTTTAGAAAGCCTTCGTAATTTTTCAGTACAAAATCTCCAACGAGAGCACTTTGATTACTATCCCAAGCAAAATTTCCTTCGAGAAGGATTCCAAATTGAGTTTTTAAATAATCCTGAGCCATTGGTAAGCCCATCCCTTTAATGAAGAATTCGAGGGCACCTTGTGCATCAGGACGGGCTTGTAACACTGCTTTCAAGATGAGTTCGTCGGGTTTGGTTGATGGGTCTGCCTGGATATGTAATTGTTCTAATTTCTTGGCGATTTCATATGCCATGCCTGCAAATTTATTGTTTCTTAGCTCTTCTTCCCAAGCAACGCCTTGAGCATTGAGGATACTTGCAGTCCATACTAATATCTCTCCATTCTTAAGGTCGAGGTATGCCTCTAATAAATGCTTTGATTCCGAAGAAAGACGTGCAGATATTCCTTTTTGTTGAGTTCCCCAGTCTTTAATAACTTGTTCCTCAACACCTTCTGGAATTTTTAGGGCTCCTGTGATGGAAAGTAAGCCTCTTTGTGGGAATGTTAAGCCT
>JAIWNQ010000044.1 GCA_020216745.1 Candidatus Hydrogenedens sp. | reverse complement strand
TCTTTATCCCAGATGATTTGTTTGATGTTTTCCCAGGGTCGCTCAGTTTGAAGTATCTCATAAGCAATTGGACCTAAACGTTTTTCATTAATAATTAACGAAAAGGAAACGTGACTTCGGGCGAATTCTGTAACAGCCCAGAAACCCAATTCATAAGGTAAAGCCATGGGTATGGTTGTTTGAGGAGCAGGAATAGGTGTTTGACTCTTTAGTTGTTCCCAAGGGAGAACTCTTTCCAAAATAGGCAGGGCAGGGTCAGTTCGCAAAACAATTTGACAGTTTGCATTGGGTGGTATTTTAGTTGGAATAGGGATATACGGTGCTTTAGTAAGTCCATAACTTTTACTAACGTGCCATGTTACAATAAGGATTACCACAATAACAACTACGAGAAATAGAAGAAAAGAAATTAAACAACCCTTCTTAATGTTTGGTGACATTGTTTTGTTCCTTATTTTTTTATTTCATTGTCTATTTTGATGATACATTTTACATAAGAAATTTGTTTTAATCCAACTTGGAATATTCTATTCATTGGAGAAGTTCCCTAATGCTCGTTTTAATTGGGGTTCGAAATCATAGAAACGGATATTCCATGTTAAAGTTTCAAAATTATTTTCCTCTGTAAGTTCAAACTTCATTGACGACGGGAGTTGGGATTGAAGCCATTCATTAAAGGACTGAACTCCTTGTCGAATTTCATCGATTTTTATGGGATTGGTTGCCTGAATATTTAGTACACCTTGACATAAATTGTCCTCTTTTAAATCTAAGGTGCTGTGAAACCAATATATGTTTTCGATGGCTGTTTGCCAATCTATCAAGTAGTTTCGGAGTAGAGATGGGAAGGACTGATATATCTGGTCTAATAGAATAGATAAGTTCTGGTCTGTGTTTAACCAAAAAATCTCGACAAGATGATTGTTTTGTAAAGGCAAAGTATAGGTTTGTATTGATACATCCTGAGCATATGGCGGTTTCCCATAGATAAAGCCTTCGTTGAGCCATATGTCTCTTTGGATATTAGCAAACTGATGGCTTTTCCATTGGATAAATCGTAGCTCTTTTACGAAATGAGAGGCATGAAGTTCTTCAATGAAGGCGGAACTATTTCGTTTTTCTCGAATAATAAAGCGCGTTTCAAAGCCCATGGACGGGATGTAATGAAATACTAAAGAGGCTTCTCGAGGTAGGTTATGGAACCAGTCCAGTCGTATCGGTCCAGGTTGGAGGGATGTGAATCTTGGAACTTGTTTTATCCATCGAGTAGCTGAAGGAGCCAATTTTCGAATATAAGCCTGAATATGAGAAGGTTGAGTAATTACATAGCCGACGGTATTATCCTGAACGAAATATTTATATCCTGTTGCCTTTGAAAAAGATGAATAAACGTATAGATAGAAAGAAAGAGACAACGAAAGGATAAGTCCACAGATAATTAAGATATGAGAAGGTTTAATATTTTTTAGCACCAATACATATTTACCTTTTATTTGATATGCATTTATAATATCATGTTTGTTGAATCTTTTTAATCTGACATTATTATACTTAAGTTCTTTTTTTTGTATTTACTTAATTTAAGTTTCTATTTGCTATTTATAGTTAGAACAGAGGAATGTATTTTAAAAATTTAATCAGAGGTTTTAGGTGTATATCTGTAGCCTCTATTTAATAGAGATAGAAGCGACAATTTATTTGGGGTTCCTGTATATGATAAAATTTGAACATTGTAAAGTCAAAGAGTAATTAAAAATAAGGAAAATAGTTATGCGTAGTGATATTTTTAAGAAGGGATTTGAAAGAGCACCTCACCGTTCCTTGTTATGGGCAACAGGTAAAATTAAATCTCCATCTGATTTTAATAAGCCTTTTATTGGTGTTTGTAACAGCTTTGTGGAAATTATTCCTGGACATGTTCATCTGAATGAACTTGGTCGACTTGTGAAAGAGGCGATAGAACAGGCTGGAGGCATTCCGTTTGAATTTAATATGATAGGTGTCGATGATGGAATAGCCATGGGACATGCAGGTATGAAGTACAGTCTTCCTTCCCGCGAATTAATTGCGGATTCGTTGGAGACGATGGTCAAGGCACACCCATTTGATGGTTTGGTATGTATTCCGAATTGCGACAAGATTGTACCTGGAATGCTTATGGGGGCTGTGCGGTGTAATATTCCAACTATTTTTGTCTCTGGTGGTCCAATGAGAGCGGGTCGGTTAAAGGATGGACGAGTAGTAGACCTTATAAGTGTGTTTGAAGGGGTAGGCACATATAAGCAAGGGAAATTAACAGATGAAGAGTTAGAGGTGTTAGAACGTTCTGCCTGTCCAGGATGTGGTTCATGTTCAGGAATGTTCACAGCGAACTCTATGAATTGTTTGTGTGAGGCGATTGGTATTGCACTACCAGGAAATGGAACAGTTCTTGCCGATACTCCGGAACGGAGAGAATTGGTCCGGAAAGCCGGGGCTCAAATTTTAAAACTTATAGAGGCAGATCTGAAGCCCAGGGATATTATTACTCCTGAGTCTATAGATAATGCATTTGCATTGGATATGGCTATGGGTGGGTCAACCAATACCGTTTTACATACCTTAGCTGTGGCTCATGAAGCAGGGGTTCAATATCCCTTAGAGCGTTTGAATGAGGTGTCAGCACGGGTTCCCAATCTCTGTAAAGTATCGCCATCTTCGAAGTATCACATGGAAGATGTAGATAGAGCAGGTGGAATTTCTGCTATTTTAGGCGAATTATCAAGGAAGGAGGGAACGCTTCATCTGAACTGTAAAACAGTGACGTTAAAGACGATAGGAGAAAATATTCAGGGGTGCCATTCAAAAGATACAGAAGTAATACGCACGTTAGAAAACGCATATAGCAATACGGGTGGGTTGGCAATTTTATTTGGAAATCTTGCACCCCGAGGTGCTGTTGTAAAAGAGGCTGGAGTAGACCCATCTATCCTTCGGCATAAAGGTCCAGCAGTTGTGTTTGAGAGTGAAGAAGAGGCAATGATGGGTATTTTAGGGGAGAAGGTAAAACCTGGGGATGTTGTTGTGATACGATACGAAGGGCCTAAAGGTGGTCCAGGAATGCGTGAAATGTTAGCCCCTACGTCTGCGATTATGGGCAAAGGGTTGGGAACTTCGGTAAGTTTAATTACCGACGGTAGATTTTCAGGAGGGACTCGAGGTGCCTGTATTGGGCATGTGAGCCCTGAGGCAGCAGCAGGAGGACCGATAGCCCTGGTGAAGGACGGGGATATGATTGAAATTGATATTCCAGCTCGAAGGTTAACCTTATTGGTAGATGATGTGGAGTTGCAACGGCGAAAAGCAAGCTTACCCCCTCCTCCAGACCGCAAACTTACAGGTTGGTTAAAACGGTATCAAAAATTTGTTACCAGTGCAGATACAGGCGCTGTCTTTGAAGATTGATAGGTAACATCCGACAAAGGCAATATCTACGTGGACAGATGGTCAAGATGGACAGATTTCTTTAGAAGGGGGTTCCCGTGGAGTAGAAAAAAGGAACCCTTGACAGATGTTGATTTGAAGAAATTAGAACCCTATGTGTCCCGACATAATATTCCAAATGTGATAAAACGATTGCAAAATTTATCAGTAGCACAAGGGAAACGGTTTCGATTTGTTGTATTTGGTGATACACGTGGGGATTATAGAGTAGCACGGGATATCATTCTTTCCGTAGTAAAGGACCAACCTGCTTTTATTCTAATGACAGGGGATATCGTGCGTAGAGGAAGGGTAGAGGAATATTTGGCACATCATTTACGCATGGCAGAATTGGCTCAACCTATCCCTGTTATTCCTGTGCCAGGCAATCATGAAGAAGGTCCAGACCGAAAGTATACTGCTTTTTTAAAGATATATGGGGTGGATACCTTTACATTTGATTTTGGTCCTGCACGGTTTGTTGGGATAAATAATAACTCATTTTGGTCGTTTACCAATGCACAACTTACATTCCTTAAAGATTCATTACAAAAACAAGGAGTAAGTTATCGTTTTGTCATTATGCATAAGCCACCTGAAGACCTGCCAAGTTTTGTAAAAACAGAAGAAGGTAGAGGGGTACGTTGGAGAACGAAAACGTTTTATGCTCTTATGAAAGAGTATCATGTCACAGAGGTTTTTATGGGGCATGTACATGGGTTTGTTTCAAGGAACATAGATGGAGTAAGATATACAATAACAGCAGGTGGTGGTGCACGATTAGAACAACGTTTATCGGAAGAAAGTCAGGTTCATCATTATTTGCTGTATGAAATAACCCCTAAACAAATACAATGCGAGAGAGTGGAATGGCGACAAGGGCAGTGGAACAGGATTTTAGTTATGTAAGAAGAACGAAGGGGTTCGAACCTATTCACGATATCCTTCACGAAACATCTTCAGAATATGAACTCCAAAACCTTTGGCTTGAGACATTAAATATAAAAAAACAATGGGTAACTCTTGAAGGACAGAGAATAAATATATTAACACAGGGGTATAAAAATCCATATAGTGGACCTGATTTTAAGGATGCATTGATTGAAATTAATGGAGTTCCTTTTCGTGGGGATATAGAAATACATCGTGATGGAAAGGAATGGTATCACCATGGACATCACTTAGATGCACGGTATAATCGTGTTTTATTGCATATCGTTGAAACTGTAGATATTGGATTTACAGGGGCTGTAAATTCTCTTGGTAATACCATACCCACGTTATTGTTGAGCCGAGAAACGGTGAAAACTCTACCCCTTACAGCAGGGAAGAGTTTTAAAAAAAGCAATAACATGAGTATACCTCCATGTGTTTCGCAGATATCTTTTGATTACCAATCTGTAATTAAAATGTTAGCCCAGCAACGAGTGATGCAACGGATAGAACAGATACGTTCACGATTTAAAAATGTTTCTTTAGATCAGGTCCTATATGAATTTATGTTATACGGTTTAGGAGCAGGTTCTAAGTATGGACCGATGTATATGGAGTTGGGTCGACGGTTCCCATATTCTATGATAAAAAAGTGGGTTCAAGAAGACCCTCGAATTCCCGAGGCTGTATTTTTGGCTCAGACAGGGTATTTGCAAAAAGGGATTCAATTAAAAAATCCATACGCATTACTTTTGGAACAAACCCTTATTGAATATTTAGGTTCTGTAATAAAGCATGATGTAGAATTAGAAAGCACCTCATCCTGTGTGTCTTCTGTCTATCCATCGGCGTTACCCCCTATTAAGTTAGCGTGGTTAACGGGTATTTTGTGCAAACTAATGGATTCTCTTACAGATACCTTTCTTTCTATAGCTGAGAAAAGTATACGATTAGACCAACCATGGTCTCTATGGGAATCTTTCTTGTCTGTTTATCATTTTTATTGGTCATATTACACAACATGGGAGATGAAAAGGGAACAGTACCCGAAAAAACTTCTCGGGAAAGAACGGATATATTCCTTATTAGGCAATATTGTAATTCCTTTCTGTATTTTCTGTATACAAGAAGGTTTATGGGGCATGCGAGAAGGACAATTGTGGAATTTCTTTTATTTACTGCCAGGAGAAAATACCCATTGGATTTTAAGGAGGATGAAAACCCATACCGAATTTCTATTTCCACATAAAAGATTAATGTTTTATGAACAGCAAGCTTTGATTCAATGGTATAAAAACGGTTGTGCAACCCATCCTGAGTGTTTGGATTGTCCATTGAAAAAAGAAGATGAGGAGACGTGGTGAGAATAGGGTAAACGTATTAGAACCAATCTGACGATTCACGATTTTTAATGGTTTCCATTTTTTTCTCTAATCTTTTTTTTCGTTTTGAAAGTCCAATGTTGGTAGGTTCGATAGCTAAAGCTTGGTTGGTCCAATATAGTGCCTGTTCAATATCTTTTTGCTGATGTTCATAGATTTTAGCTAATTCAATTCGTGGATAAATTACCTCTTTATCTTCTTTTGCCCATTGAAGAAGGATGTGTAGCCGTTCTTCTGGTTTTTCTATTTTTCGATAAATATCAGAAAGGGCTTTCCAACATTCAGAACGAATGGGAGGGTAGTCTGTCTGTTGGAGTAAGTCTTCTGCTATTTCTACTGCTTGAAGGTGTTGATTACATTTCATCTGCAAACGAATTAAGGCACACCGGTCTAAGAACTCTTCGAATCCTTGTCCTTTTGGAATTTGGACACGTTGTGCCAGCCAAGCCATAAGGCCTGCCAGGGAAAGAATGTCTCTTCGATTATGCTCTAATATTTGAGGAATGTAGTGGGTTCTTCCTGTCTCTATAAAATTTAACCAGAGACGTGGAATTACAGCGCCTGGGATATCGCCATATCTTCTAATTTTTAAGATATTTTTTTCAACTGTATTTAGAGAACAATCACGAAGTCTTCGATTCCAAAAACGACGTGCTACATGCATAAGGTCGAAATGAAAAAGATGTTCGCCATGGAAAGGAAGGCGGTTCATACGATAGCGGTTTCGAATCAGAGGTAGGTCGAAACATTTACTATTATAACCTATAAAAAGCGAGGCATTCTTAATCCGTTCATCCAATGCTAAGAGAAGGGCGGGTTCGTCATCATAATCTCTCATAAAAAACTGTTCTAAATAAAAATCGTTATCTTTGAAATATCCAATTCCGACTAAAAAGGCAACAGTTCCCGTACCTCCAAAGCATGAGGTTGTTTCGGTATCTATAAAAAGGGCTTTTTCAACCTCGAAATCTAAAGATTCTGTACCTGCAGAAGAAATTTTTAATTCATGGGTTGAAAAATGTAAGGCATCAGAAAGCACAACCTCACCATAGGTATAGGGGTGTGGATATATTTCAGAAAACCATAAACATTGGCTGTCTTCTGTCCCGATAATAGTTCCACTGGAGAAATCCGTGTCTCTCTTCCCCTTTACTCCGTGGGATATCGGTGAAGAAGTGATAGAGACTGTTTCATTCAATTTTTCACGTAATTTTTGAATTATTGATGATGGGGCGGAAGACGGGTTTTTAACAGTTTCTTCACTCAGAATTGAATCTTTTGGGGTATCATCTTGTTTGGATTCTTTTTTGGGAACATTAGGTGGTGATAAAAGAGATGCTTTTTTTAATCCTAACTTTTCAGCGAGTTGTTCTATCGATAATGGCTTTTTCTCCACGTCTTAACTCCGTTTTTGAAAAGGGATTACATTTCGTTGCTCTTGGGCATGACGTAAGGCTTGGGCTAACTGTAAAGCATGTTGTTTTCCAAGGCTTCCTATCTCAATGGCTGGACCTACACAACTTGGACAACCATTTCTACATGGACAGCTTTCAAGAAGTGAAAGGCTGGCTTTGATGAGTTCGTAGTGGTGATGAAATAATTTTTCGCTTAGTCCAACACCGCCAGGATACCTCTCATAAAGGAAGAGCGTTGGCTTTTGTGAGATGGGTGCTTTTAGCATGGCATGTGCACGAATATCAGCAGGGTCACACAACACCTGTACTGGAGCCACCTGACGAAGCGTATTAACGAGCGAAACCAAGGCATCGCTTAAATGTTCTTCTGGTATACGGGCTTCTTGAATAAGTGTGTCGGATAATTCTATCCAGTACCCGAGGGTATGCATGGTTTGTTCTGGAAGATGAATTTCCCCCCAGCCTACATTTTCATGAGTGCCAAATTTAATTTTTTTATAAATGGTTGGTAGCCATGTTACCTTGAGTTCACCCCAAATACAGGTATGAAGAGGTTCTTCCCTTTCTTCACAAGGATTCAAAATGCCCAAATCTACCTTAAGTTCTGCATCGGTGTAGTAGTCTGTTTCTACTGCTCGTGCGTATGCTTTGCGGTCTTCTAAGTCAAGATGTTCAATGGTGTAGGTTTCGCTTTGATGAATATAGATGGCATTCTCGAAAACTTCGGATGGTGCGGAGAAATAATCTACCTCTCCTATAACCCTTCCCTGATTCTGACTGTCAAGAATGACAACATTTCCAGGGGCTGCTGTGCGAAGGCTAATGTCTTGGGCTGGATATGACTCTGCACTCCAATGCCATTGCTTTTTGACTTTATGTAAAATGTGTTGTTCTTCTAAGAACTCTAAAATAGCCTGAGTTGAATGTTCATCCAAGCCAAATATTTCACCTTCCATAAAGGGAAGTTCAAAGGCTGCACATTTTAAGTGGCTTGTAAGGATATAAAGGTTATTGGGATCCAGAGTTGCGTTTTCTGCGGTTTGGCTGAAGAAATATTCGGGATGGGTTACGATAAATTGGTCTAATGGAGAGCTGGAAGCAACTAAGATAACCAAGGACGTTCCTTGTCTTCTACCCGCTCTACCTGCCTGTTGCCATGTGCTGGATATACTTCCAGAGTAACCTACCATAATACATGCGTCCAACGAGCCAATATCAATGCCTAATTCCAGAGCATTGGTACTGACCACGGATAGGATGTCTCCTTTGCGAAGTCCCTCCTCGATGGCTCGACGTTCTGTTGGTAAATATCCACCACGATACCCACATACCCGATGCTCTGCAATATTTTTATGTCGTGCCATGTCCTTTAAATACGTGGTTACAATTTCTACCTGAAGACGACTTCTTGCAAAAATAATGGTCTGAATGTCTTTTGAGATAAGTTCAGAAGCGATACGAGTTGCTTCTTTTGTTGAGGATTTGCGGATACCTAAATCGCGGTCGATGACGGGGGGGTTATAAAATAAAAAATGTTTTTCTGAACGAGGTGCCCCGTTTTTGTCAATAAGGGTTACAGGTGCTTCAATTAGTTTTTCTGCTAATTCTTTTGGGTTGGCAATTGTGGCACTACAGCAAATGTATTGCGGGTTGGAACCGTAAAATGATGCAATACGTTTTAATCGGCGCAGAATGTTTGCTAAATGGCTACCTAATACACCCCGATAGTAATGGATTTCGTCAATAACAACATATTTCAAGTTTTCAAATAAATGAATCCAGATGGTATGATGAGGTAAAATGCCTGTGTGGAGCATATCGGGATTCGTAACAACTATTTGTCCAGCACTACGAATGGCTTGGCGTGCTGTGGTAGGGGTATCCCCATCAAAGGTGTATGTTCTTATCCCTATTTCTAATTTTTCACTTATGTCTTTCAGTTCGTGGACTTGGTCCTGAGACAATGCTTTGGTAGGAAATAAATAAAGAGCACGTGAGGATGGATTTTTTAAGATTTCCTGCAGGACGGGAAGATTATAACAAAGAGTTTTTCCAGAGGCTGTTGGCGTTACAATGCATAAATTCTCTCCACGAAAAGCAGATTCAACAGCCTCTGCTTGATGTGTATAGAGTTGATAAATACCATTTTTTGACAGGGCATGTATCAAGCGTTTATCTAATTCAGGAGGGAAACTGGCATAACGGGCAGGCTCTGCTGGTATAACGTTCCACGCGGTTAGATTCTGTTTAAATTGCTCGTTTTTTTGGAGTTGGTCTATTATCTGTGCTACATTCATAATCGCATATATTCCTTACTTCTATTAATTTTATCAAAATTAGATGGAAGGAATCTGGAAAATGAATTTTTAAAAAGATATGTTAAACCAATACTCCCATCGTGTAGGGGATACGTTATTTGTGCCAATGTTTTAGAACGTATTGAACTGCTTCTTCTTTTGTTTTTAAAGTTCCTTCCAATTGAGCATTTTCAATTTCAGATAAAATCGTTTTAAATACAGGTCCAGGGGTATAACCTAAAGCAATCAAATCTTTTCCACATAGTAACGGTTTTAGTTTTGGTAGCTCTTTTAAAAAGGCTTTATAGTCTGTTTCAATTTGTAAAAGAGGGGACATGTCGCCATGGCTTGCTTTAATATCTGTTTTAACCAATTCTAATAACAATGGAAAAATCGGATTTCTAAATAGTTTTTTTCGAGTACTTTCTTTCATTTGTGGATATTGAAGTAAGGTCATGTGGTTTTTTACTAACCAAACGATATGTTCTGTCTCAATGTTGGAAAATCGTAA
>JAIWNQ010000043.1 GCA_020216745.1 Candidatus Hydrogenedens sp. | reverse complement strand
CCGTTCTAATATGTTTTTTGTAATATGTGCGCCTACGGATTCGTGTTTTGGGAAACGAAAACGGTCCGCAACAGTAAATGTTTCTTTTTTGCCTACGTCGTGTAATAGCACTGCCATCGCTAATTCAATTGGTGGTTGCTTTAATTCTTGTAAGGCTAAAAGCGTATGTGTCCAAACATCCCCTTCGGGGTGAAACTCATTATCTTGTTGAACCCCTTGCAAATCTGCTATTTCAGGAAGTATTTCCCGTAGTAATTCCGTTTGACTTAAAATTTCAAATGCTAATTTTGGATTTCCCTCCGTTAGAATTTTTGTTATTTCATCACGAATCCGTTCCGCAGATACGTTTTTTATATTTTCATGAAGTGCTTTCATGGCTTGTAATGTTTCTTCTTCGATATCAAAGTTAAAGCGAGCAGAAAATCGGACTGCCCTAAGTAAGCGAAGATAATCTTCAGAAAAACGTTGGTAAGGGTTACCTACCGTCCTTATAACTCTTTTCTTAATATCTTCTTGACCTCCTACGTAATCAATAATTTTCTCGTGTATTGGGTCGTAAAACAGGGCATTAATAGTGAAATCTCTTCGTTTAGCATCTTCTTCTGGTGTTGAAAATGTGACAGATGAAGGATGTCTCCCATCAAAATAAGGAGCGTCAGAACGAAAGGTTGTCACTTCAAATTCGCCTTCGGGAAGAAGGACACGGACAACCCCATAATTTTTCCATAAGGTTATGGAATGTGGGAATAATGTGCCAACCTTATCTGGAACAGCATTGGTTGCGATGTCATAATCTATGGGAGTTCTCTTTATGATTAAATCTCGAACACAACCACCAGCAAAATAAGCAATATAGCCATTATTACTTAAAATATGGCAGATTTTTCGTGCCCCTTTTTCTAATAAATCGTTATTTTTTTTATGTGTTTTTATCATAACAAGCCCATTATATAGAACTTTGATTTCGAGAATATATCCAACCTATTAGAAGAAGTACAACCGCTGAAACGGCAAAACTTAAAACACGATATATTTCAGAAGAAATATATTGGAAAGCAAAGAAGGTTCGCATTAAGGTAATGAAAAGAATGTAAAAACCAGTCCATCGGTACAGTGGCTCGTGTAGTAGAATCCCCAATAGGATGATAAAAAGAGAGACAGTTAGCCAATAAAAAATAATCATATTTTTTGGCAAACATGTGTAGCCAGCAAAGAGAGCCGTATTTGCTATTATGAGTAAAAACAATATCCGTATAAGCATATTGGGCGTACCTGTCCCAAATACATTTTTTTGTGTTATGTAGGTAATCCTTTCTGCAAAGATCCCGATAAGAAATAGAGCGATTGAAAGTGAAAGGACGGGAAGATTGTATTGATTTTGAGGTATTTTTGATAAGTATAACATATAATTTAATGAGGCAATAACGATAAAAATAATTCCTGAGATGGAAAAGGATGGCAGTCGGCTCGCACCTCCAAAGGTATATATAGCAAGTCCTAATAACGAAGTAATCGTTATAACCTTTAATGGAGATAGAACTTCATTTATAACAATGATGGTAATGAATACACTTGTTATATAGGGAAACAACGAAAGAATAAAGTGAGTTAGGTCCTGTTTATGGTGCCGAATGTGTTCTAAATACTGTTCCCATGCGTAAGCCCCGATAAAGGATATAAAAGCCAGAGGGAGGCTTGTAGAGAGAAAATAGGGAACGTTTATAATGATGTCACGTTGAGTAAAATAGTAAAGTAAATAACATACTTGGGCTGAGAGAAGTAATAATACACTACTAAAATCAATAGCAGGTGTCGATGTAATGATGCCTAATGCTAAGATAAAAAGCAATTCTGTTGTTAAGATAAGAGGCAATCGTGGGTCATCCATAAAGTCTACGAGGGTTATTAATAATATAAGGATTGAAGCAATACAGGCATGCAATATGGACATCATCAGGGGTGGAAACTGCCAACGAACTGACAATGAAAGGTCGATTTCAGAATGCCCATGATTAGAGGTGACAAAATGCTCATAGAACCATGAAACAACAAAAAGGAATAAAGCAGTCCCATAAATAGCGAACCATTTGGTTGGGATATTCATCCCAAACAGAAAAATTTCTCCACGTAAACCTAAATAAAAAATGCCCCAGAAGAAAGTGACCCATAATAAGAAAAAATTCATAACTCGATAAACAAGATACCCACTTCTTTTATGTGCTAATGCCAATGCAAGACATTCAATACTGAGAGCTATTAGAAGCTTTTCACCTGAGAAATATGCTTGAATAGCAAGTGTGCTCATGATGATGGTTTTAATAATAAAAATTTTAAATATGTAATTATTGCGAGGGCCTAAAAGATGGGAGAGTATTGTAAAAAGAAGTAGCATTAATGCAAAGCCTGAACGAAACAAATATTCATAAGGAAGGTAATACGTTCGAACTGCATAAAAAGTTAGACAAAAATAAATAGCAGAATTACAACCAACAAGAGGTGCGATTCCTTTACGATATTCTCCCCGTTTTCGTGCATCAAGAATACATGTGATAGAAAATAGGACGAAGCACGTGGTTAAAAATATGAAAGATATCCAGAAATATATTTTTTCGGGAATCTGAAAATAGGTGTGAGGATTGAGATATAAAAAAACGTATAAATAAGTGGCATACGAAGCAAGAACGCTTGACCATGAAAGTAAAAGCCAATTGTGAAGAAGATAGAAAATAAAAGTAATGATGGCAATGGTAATACTTGTAAAAAGGGCATGGATGAGCGTCGTTATGTTAGGTTCGTTATAACAGCTAAGAGCCACACTATAATAGGTGAGGAATAAACCTACTCCCGCTATAGTAGTGCTTTCTCTTTTATGAGCGATCATAATCATAGGAACAAGGCATAAAAGTAAGGCAGGCAATCCTACCCAGAAAAGAAGGGTGTTGTTATTAAAGATGGGTAATAACTTAGTCTCATTAATGAAAAGAGCTGCGTAGGTGGTAAAGTAAATTCCAGTTAAGCCAGAACTTAAAATGACATCTGTGAAGATATTTTTTTTTCGACTTATTCTTTCCCATAGAATAAGGATTACAGAAAAACAATATCCTATTCCGATTTTTTCCCACTCATTGATTCCTGAGGTATAAAATGTTGTTCGTGCACCTAATACAACAGCTGTTATTACTAATATAGCTCCAATGCGACTTGCCCAAATAGAACCTATTTTTTGCTCTAAATCTTGGTGTGAATTTATTTTTAATGCCGTCTTTATCGCAGAGATGAGTGGTTGAATTGAAGGAAAAATATGTGCTCTATCTGGAGACGGTGAAGAACGAATATCAAAATCAGATGATACCTGCGTTTCGTTGTTATTTATATTTGCTGGCTCGTCAGTCGTTTCTTCTTTATTCCGAATTAGGAATTCTAACTGTTCTGTCAATTGACGTATCTGTTCTTCTAACTCTTTAATCCGTTTATCGTTTCTACCCACTCTGGTTACCTCAGGAAATAGTAATTTTATAGATAAATAATTTTATAGTAATTTGTAAATTGAACTAACAAATATTGTATTTTATAATGTTTATGATTTTCTATATGTAAATATATTATTAAGGAATAATATATGACGATAATAGCTTTGTTGCTAATGATTTTGGGATTTGGTTTTGGCATTGCTGTGTTTATGGGGATTTTGCCAGAGTCTATGAGTGCTCTTACGAAACAACCCCTATGGATTTATTTTGCCGTTGGTATTGTGGGTGCAGTGATGGCATACTTAAATAGAAGACCCCATGACTAAACATACTTTTTGAGGAATGTATTTTACATTTTTATACTGAGTTTCAATATGAAGAAATGGAATTTAATACACAGTTCGGATTTTCATCTTGGTTATGACCCCGACGGGATTTGGAATAATCGTATTTTAACATCTATTTCATTTGATATTCTGAGATGTTTTCTTAAAGATGTTGTTCAATATCATCCCGATTTTATTATTGTTACTGGTGATGTATGTTCTTGCGAAGATGAATCGTTGGAAAAGGAAATACGTAAAATATTTGATACAATCAATATTCCATTCTATCTTTTGGGTGGAAATCATGATTTAAAAACACATCAATCACGATCTCGTGTTTTAAAATATTTTGATAAACATTTTCCAACCTCTCGATTTACCTACTCATTCACATATAAGAATCTTCACTTTTGTATGTTAGAAGTAAGTTGGGTTTGGGATGATTTGACGGTGCACGCAATTCGGGACCCTTCTCAAATTAAGAATATGAAGGAAACCCATAGCGGTATCCAGTGGGTTCTGGCTGAGGAACATGCGGAATGGCTAAAAGAGGAACTTAAAACATGCAGGGATAAACCTGTCGTTGTATCTATTCATTGTCCTCTATTTCCTATTCCAGATCGATGCAAGTATGATGGATATCGAGACAGCGGAATTTTGACCAATGCAGAAGAGGTCTTGGATATACTTTATCAACATCCCAAAACCTGTGTCGTTTTATCTGGTCATATGCACATGAATTATATCGTCCAGAATAAAAATGTAGTTCAAATAACCACGTCTGCTTTGTGTGAGTATCCGATAGAATTTCGCAGGATAATTGTTAGCCCAGAATACATGGAGGTTGAGACATTAGGTTTGTCAGATAAAAGCTTTGCAGAAAAATCACTTATTCACGGTAGAGAGATGGTAAGAGGTGCTCCCGAAGACCGACATTTTACAATTCCACTTGTATAAATGTTTAAGGGGTTACAAATTTATTTATAGATTACATATCTTTGTCGGGAAGTCTTTTTTCAGGGGTTGTGTTATAAGGTATGGAGTTCCCTGAATAATCAGAACTTGGTTTCTCTATTATTGAGGGTTGTTCGATTGCCTGAACAGATGGTGCCTGAGTTGAAGGGATGAAGTAGAATAATGCCAAGATTAAAAACACTATCCCTGCTACTGCTGTTAAAAGACCCCACACTATTATTTTTTTCTGTTTTGCCCTATGATGTATTTGGTGTCGAACTCTTTGTATTGAAATTTGTTTTTCCCATTCTGATATAACGTCTTCATCGGTTTCCTTAGGTGAGGCTTCAATGAACAGTTCAAACTCCTGCCAAAACTCATAATATTCTCTACATGAGGGGCATGATTTTATATGTGTAGCTATTTCCTCTGATATGTTGCCTCCATTGGTTTCGATATGCTCACATACAGACTCAAACAGGGGGCATTGATTAACTGAAGGAGTAATTATTTTCAACTTTTTCATATTCTATCCTTTATTATCATAATATCTTTGTTCTTCTTTAAAGTATATCCATCTTTTATAAATCTTTCAATGTTATATTTGATATTTTCATAAGTTCGTAAATTTTCCTTTTTCCCAATGAAAAACGGCTTAAAACGGTGCCTAATGGGCAATTTAAATGTTCTGCAATTTCTTGAACGCTCCAGCCTTCTAATCTTTTTTTAAGCACGAAACGTTGTGGTTCAGGAAGTTGTTCAATGAGGTGATATATATATTCTGTTTCAAGTTTATTTTGAATCGCATCGTGTTTTGATAAAAAACTATCTATATTCTCTATTTCTTCCATGGACTGCTCGTGGTTTCTCCGACTTTTATCTTTCCGTATTAAGTCAATACAATGGTTCTGTGTGATTGTAAGCAACCATGACGTAAAAAAAGTTTCTTCTGAACAGCTGTTGATATTTTTCCATACTTTCAAAAAAACTTCCTGAACTGCCTCTTTAGCAATCTCTTTGTTATGTAATCTTTTTAGACATGCATAAAATACCATATTGTAGTACCGATTCATAATAGTGACGAATGCTTGTTCGTCGCCGTTTTTTATCTGTTCAATGAGTTTTTTATCCGATATCTCATGTGAGATCGGATTATTATCTCTATTTAACATAGACGAAGAATCCATATTATTTATTCAATTAATTTTGTCGATAAATAATAAATTTACAAAGTTTTATTAATGACTTTTTGAATTTCGTTTCTGGAAGTTCTTTTATTTGGTCTATCGCTGTAACTCCCAACCGTTCTGCATAATCAAGTACACTTTTTTCAATTTTATACTTTTCCAACATGTTTTGAATCCAACATTGTTCTTCTAATGACAATGTTTTTCCGAATATACCCTTGAAGAATCTTTTCTCATCAGTATTTAAATTGTCCCATAGCAATAAGATAGGCAATGTCACTTTTTGTTCAGTAATATCGCTATATCGTGGTTTTCCTAATATAGTTGTGTCCTGAGTAAGGTCTAATAAATCATCAATAAATTGAAATGCAATCCCTATATTTTCTCCAAAAGAAAACAAGGCATCTTTTTCTGGTAGGTTGTTAATAAATGCAGGTGAAGAAGCGGAACGAGCAAACAACATTGCTGTTTTATTACGGGCTAATTCAGTGCAATCTTCTATTGAAAATGATTCAATGGGTTTTGCAAAGAATTTTAATTCCCCTTCTGCCATTTCCCGAACACAGCGGACAGAGTGAAGGATAATCTCATAATTTTTATAACTCCCTAAAAGTTCTATGGCTCGAGCCACTAAATAATCGCCCCCTAAAACAGCAGCGTGATTGTCCCACAACGTGTTTAATGATTGCCCACCTCTTCGTAATATTGCACGGTCAATTACATCATCATGAGTGAGGGATGCTAAATGGAGTAATTCAAAGGAAGTGCCTAGATATACAAAGGAATCCAAATCCTCTTTACCTATGGCACCTGCACATAGCAAACATACTGCTGGACGTAATAATTTCCCTTTTGCCTTTGGGGCTGTTGCTGGGTCTATTTCCACTAAGTTTAGTGCTTCTTCCCATATCGACTGGACTTCTTGTTCCACTTTTTTTATTGGACTCTGAATAGGTTCATATATTTCTGATAAACTTATTCCTGCTTCTGTTTTCATATTTAATTAGGATTGTTGGTTTGTTGATTGTGCATTTATATCTTCTTTTTCCTGTGGTTTTGCAGGAATAATATTATAATTGATTAAGGACATAAAAATAGATATTAAAGGTGTAATCCAGTTGAAGAAGCAAAAGGGAAGGTAGTGAAAGGTTGAAACGCCCAATACAGAACTTGCGAAGGCTCCACATGTGTTCCAAGGAACTAATACAGATGTAACTGTTGCACCATCCTCCAATACACGTGATAAATTACGCATATCCAAATCCCTTGCCACATAGGAGGCACGAAACATACGCCCCGGAATGATTATGGCTAAATACTGCTCTGCAGCAAAGACATTGAAAATAACACAGGTTACAACGGTAGATGCCATTAATTGCCCTGCGGAATGCACATAGTGTAACATGGTCTCGGCTATTTTCTGGAGCATTCCTGTTGCCTCCATAACACCTCCAAAAAGCATTGCCATAATAATTAAGGAAATGGTTGAAAACATCTTTTCCATACCCCCTGTGGATAATAAGTCATCTAATACGGGAATACCACTTTGTAAGACATATCCATGATAGGCAACATGAATAATTCTCTGATAGTTCTGGGATACGAAGATGGGAAGTTGTGATAACTCTTTAGGTGTGCCATTTTGGAAAATAAATGATAAAATTCCACCTAAAATACAACCTATAGTTAACGCAGGTATGGCTGGGGTTTTTCTCATCGCTAAAAAAATAACCGTAATAGGGACTGCAAAGAATGCCCAGTGAATTGTAAAATTTTGCTCCAATCCTTTGATGATAGCATCTGTTTGATGTATATCTTGATTACCTGCATTATAAAGTAAGCCAATAACTAAAAAAACAATTAAAGTGATGATATAAGAAGGAACCGTTGTATTTAACATATTCTTTACGTGTACAAAAAGATTTGTCCCACTTACTGCTGGCGCAAGATTGGTCGTGTCAGATAGGGGAGACATCTTATCTCCGAGGTAAGCACCTGAAATGATTGCCCCTGCGATTAGTGGTTCGGAATATCCTAAAGCCTTGCCAATCCCCATTAGCGCCACACCTATAGTTCCCATCGTAGACCAACTACTACCAATTGCTAAAGAGACAATAGAACAAATGATACACGCTACAATAGGGAACGATTTTGTCGTAAGTATTTTTACTCCATAGTAAATGACCGTGGGTACAATACCTCCCTGTATCCATAATGCAATAGTTGCCCCGACAATTAATAGAATAATGATTGCCTCCATTGCCAGTACGATAGAGTGAATTGCCTTTTTTTCGATGTCTCGATAGGATAAACCTAATTTTGTATGTCCAATAATTCCTCCTATGATAGAGGAAATTAGCAAGGCTACTTGACAGGGACCTGAAGTGGCTTCATCTCCAAACAGCCAGACGTTAATTACCAAAAGGACAATTAATAAAATACAGGGTAGGAGTGCTAATTTTAATGTTACTGCATTTTCTTTCATGAGACTTTATTATGTTTAATTACATCTTTTGATAAAAAAGTGTACTTATAGTAGTGTTTTTTTAGATAAATTTACAACTTGAAAAAGAGGGGAATAATACGGAGTATGTGATTTGTCTTTTAATAATCAAGTGTTTTATGTAAGGAGTTCGGCTATTTTTAACATAAAATCCCCTAATTTGGCTGCGTATTCTGGCGACCCCTCTGTGATAACTAAGCCTTGTGCCATTGCTTGTACCGTATCTATAGAATTTGTCAAAACAGGCAAAGCGGAATCAATATCAGGGAATCGCATATGCACAAAAGGTTTTCGTAATGTATACATACCTCTACCTGCTTTCGTTTGGCCTGCCTTAATCTTTAACCAGCATGCTATATCTTCATTATCTACAGACCATTGGTAGATCCGTTCGGGTTGTTTGGATGTCCATTTTACCATGTCCGGGTCGCCCGCTTTATTCAATTGACTTAATGCAGTTGATACCATATACAACGTCATTTTTACCTTTACTTTTTTATCTATCTCATTTTTAGGTTTTGCATCGGGCATAAGAAGTTTCATGGCTAACAATACGCTAAATACTCTCCAAAGTAAAGAGACGTTTTTTAAACCTTTTATTTTGGGTAATACTAATTTCCCTGTAAAAAAATTTATCATTTTTTTGAGAGAAGAGAAATGGAATGTAATATCAGGATTATCTATTATCTCCTGAATTACTTGAAAATCAAGATTATCAAATTTAATATGAGCACCAATTTTCTGGTTGCCATTTTGTGCTGTAAACTGTACCGTTCCCTGAATATTTTCAAAACGTTTACGGAACGTAGGATGGTCTTCTAATAGAACCTTAATCACGGGTAAAACAGCACGAAAGATAATCTGAGAAATCAGCAGTTCTTTTTCATTCGTGGTCATTAGTATTCGTCCTCCCAGTCCTCTTCTTTTTCAAATTCTTTGCCCAATAATTCTCTTACTTTTTCTACAATACCATCTGTATCAATTTTATAGTAATGCATCAAATCTTCTGGATAACCGTGGGGTGTAAATTGGTCAGGTATGCCAACCTTGGTAAAGGCACAGGCTTTCCCACTTTCTGCAATAACTTCGGCTACCGCACTACCTAAACCACCAATTACATTGTGGTCTTCAAATGTTACAATTCGTCGTGTCTCAGTTATCGCTTTAATAATAGCTTCGCGGTCAATTGGCTTTATGGTGTGCATATTGAGGACTCGAACTGAAATTCCATCTTCACGTCCTAATATTTTAGCCGCTTCCACTGCATGATAAACTACCGCACCACAGGCGATAACTGTTACGTCTGTTCCTGATGCCATTTCTACCGCTTTGCCAATGGTGAAACCATATTGGTCTGTTTCGTATACACGAGGTTCAAAACTACGACCAATACGTATATAAACAGGTCCTTCCACTTCTACACAGGCTTGTACCGCTAAAGCAGTTTCGACCGCATCCGCAGGAACAATTAATTGTATATTGGGAATCGCACGAATAATTGAAAGGTCTTCAATGGAATGGTGGGTTGTACCAGCAGAGCCAAAAGAGGTACCTCCATGA
>JAIWNQ010000042.1 GCA_020216745.1 Candidatus Hydrogenedens sp. | reverse complement strand
GTAGCAATGATTTTGACATTCAAATTTTGGTAGCAGACGTCGGTTCTGAGAAATTCTACCGCACGCATCGAGGCAAATACTGAGAATGTAGAGACAAAAGGTAATAAACCCACTTTTGCCAAACCTGCTGCTACGCCAAACATGTTTTGCTCTGCTATACCTAAGTTGAAAAATCGGTCTGGAAACTTTTCTCCAAATTTGCCTATTTTGGTCGACTTTGCCAGATCTGCGGACAAGCCTACAATTTTAGGATTAATTTTGCCTAACTCACTCAAAATAAGTCCATATGTTTCTGCTTGGGTCATTTTATCCGCATCATATACTGTCCATGTAAGTCCTCCCACAGGGCTCATCGTTTTTCTCCTATCATGTTAAGGTTATGTTTATATTAAATCTTCATACATTTTATCTATTGACGCTTTGGCTTTTTCTGCCAACTCCGCATTCAAGCCACCATAGTGCCATGCAGGGTTGTTTTCCATAAAATCTACACCTTTGCCTTTGACAGTATCGCAAATAATCATTGATGGGCCATTAGTATAGGCGAGTGCTTTATCGATGGCTTCACAAATTTGAGGCATATTATGCCCATCTATGACTTGAGTAAACCACCCAAAGGCTTCCCATTTTTTATCTAACGGCTCTAAACTCATTACAGATTCGGTAGGTCCATCAATCATCATGTGATTGCGGTCTAAAAATGCAATAAGATTATTTACTTTATAATGATTTCCAGCCATTGCCGCTTCCCAGATGGAACCTTCATTGCATTCACCATCACCTAAAACTGCATATATTCTCCAATCTTTTTTCAATACCTTTGCTCCTAATGCCATCCCTAACGCCTGTGAAAGACCATGTCCCATAGAGCCCGTAGAAGCCTCAACACCAATGGCTTTTTTAGAATCCAAATGCATACCAAAAGGGGAACCAAATTGGTTAAATTCTTTAAGAAGTTCAAAATCAAAGTAACCACGATTCGCTAAAATAACTGCATGGCCAACACCACCATGCCCTTTGCTTAGAACCAAGCGATCCCGGTCTTCCCAATTCGGATTTTTAGGGTCAATACGGAGATATTTCCAATATAATACCACCATAAAATCAACCATACTTAAAGACCCACCAATATGAGAGCCACCCGACCAGTGTGTGACATCTACAATATCTTTTCTAATTTTTTTTGCAATCTTACGTAGTTCATTATGTTCATGTTCTGATAAAGGCATAGATTACAACTCCTTATTTATGGTTTATTTTACATAGATGATTTTATGGATTTGAAAGCGTCATCACAAATTTCCCATGTCTTTTGAATATCACTTTCGGTATGAGCCATAGATAAGAACCAATTGTGATGAGATGTAAAGAAGGCACCTCGTTTCGTGCATTCTGCACACCATTTTTGGTGAAGTTGAAATGTTGGGTCATCTGTTATGCGATAATATGCCATTGCAGGATGCCCAGTAACTTTTAAGTTAAAGCCATGGTCTTTTGCTATTTTAATCAAACCATCATTAAATTTTACACCGAGGTTATACAAATGTTCTGGTGTATTCAATCGTTTTAACTCTTGTAAATTAGCAATAGCTGCCGACATATATGCCGCAGAATACCAGTAACTACCTGTATGAAAGACTTTGGATGCGGTAACCCTTAGTTCTTCTTTGCCGACCAATGCGGAGATAGGATAGCCATTTGCGATGGCTTTGCAGAAACAGATAAGGTCGGGCTTAAATTTGAAAAATTCATTGGAACCTCCTAAATGGAGACGGAAACCTGCCCGAACATCATCACATATTAGAATAACACCATGTTTTCGGAGTAGATTTTGTACAGCAGACCAATATCCTTCTGCAGGATATTCATTATCCGCAAAAACTGGGTGATGATAAGGAGATGATATAAAACCTGCCACTTGACCATAATTTTCTTCTAATACCTGCTCCAACGCTTTAATATCATTCCATGGAATACGAATCACATTTGCCACATCTTCCTCCGTAACGCCAGGATGTCCTATGCCTTGCATCCATGGTGCGGTTCCGTGGTAGCCACCTTTAATAGCAATGATTTTCTTTCTACCAGTAGCAGCACGTGCTATCATTACAGCATAGTTTGTTACATCCGCACCATTCTTGGCAAAGAATGCCCAATCTGCAACGGGTATTAAATCAACCAAAAGTTCGGCTAACTCGACCATTTTGGTTGAGGCAATACTATTTACATCTGCTTGCTTTAATTGGTTAATGAATGCCTCGTCTACTACGGGGTTGTGGTAGCCAAGAATCATAGGACCATAAGCACACATATAATCAATAAATTCATTTCCATCTACGTCCCAAAAACGACAGCCATCAGCTTTCGTACTAAAAAAGGGATAGGCATTGGTGGGAACACAGGGTGCAGGGCTGAAATGCCCATAAACACCGCATGGAATAACACGAACTGCTCGTTCAAACCACGTTTGATTTTGATGATATTCATATACTTGCATAAATCAGGCTCCTTATCCATCTATGAAATGTATTCTGTGATTCTTCCTAATACAAGACCAACATTGTCAATAATTGGGATTATCCCTGAAATATGAATCTTTCCAAGACCTAATCCTGCAAAGGTGTCTAATTTGTTGTTGAGTAGAAGCTCGGCAGTCTCTAAGTCGTTTAAACTTAATGTTGATGTAACTCCTTGAGGAGATATTTCATCTATAAATTGCCAGCGACCTTGAATATATCCAAAATAAGCAGAAAAACCAATACTTTCAATGGAAATTTTAAGTATCCCTGCGGGAGTGCCTGCAAGAATTTTCTTTGAAATGTCATCTTTTTCAGCAAGAACTTCTGCTGCTCTTAATGCGGTTTTTAATTGAAGTATCGCATATATTTTCCGTTCCTCTTCTGAATAATTTTGTCCACTTTTTAGATAATATTCTAATCTTTTTGTTAGAGCATCAAAGCCCTTTTTGAGAAATGAAATATGGGTGAAACCTTTTAAGGGAATAGGTATTTTACCCTGTTCAAAAACTTGAACTGCATGCGTCGGATTGAGAAGGAGGAGATGAATGGTCGGACTCTCATCTTTCTCGGGTGAATATGTTACAGTACCATCTTTAATTTTTAAAAATGCCTTTTCACCGGTACGAAGGGAAAATAAAATTTTTTGATTTGCATTGGCAATAATCTCTTTTGCTTTACTGTCGAGATTAACAAGGTCAGATAAGCCAGGAAATATAGCCCTTAAATAAAGAGATGCTTTTATACTGTCCGTATTAAGTTTCTGTGAATCAGTATTGCAAAAAGGGCAGGTGGTTACACTCATAATCTGATTCCTTTTAATTAAAATTGGTTTTACAGAGTAATAATATTACAAATTTATAACTAATTTTACAAGTTTTTATTGAGTTTTTAGTTTGTGGAAAATAAAACTACGTTTCTTTTGGCTTATCTTTTGAAAAGTCTTTGAATTGAATAATACTTCGATGTTCTGGATATTTAGGAAGAAATTTGTCATATGTCTCGCGGATAATTTTTAGGTCTTCTTCAACGTTTCCTGTCGGAATGAATGCAATGCCAGAATTTCCTACTCGTTTTGTTCGGTAATCCCAGAAGCCTAATACAATAGGAACCTTTGCCTGGTATGCTATTTGGTAAAATCCACTTTTCCAATGGTCACTAAAAAAACGGGTTCCTTCTGGTGCAATACCTAAAACAAAATTATCATTGTTATTAAACAATTCTACTGCAACCTCTACCAGCCGATGAGGAGAAGAACGTTCAACAGGAATTCCACCTATTTTTTTAAGAAACCATCCAAATACACCTTTAAACAGGGAACCTTTTCCTAACCAGTTGCCACGAACTCGTAACGCAAATGTGCACAAAATTCCTACAATACCATCCCAATTTGATGTATGTGGTGCAAAAATAGCGACATATTTTGGATAGGGAGGTGGAGGACCTTGAGCTTTCCAACCTAAACACCACAATATAAACCGTGCACCAAGACATAATATGATATTCACTTTTCCCGTACGTGCCTTGACCATAACATATCCTTTATAAATTAACAATAGTTTGACACCTAACAGTTATATTATAAACAATCAATTTCTTAACATTTCAACTATTAAATAGATACATCCTCACTGTTGAATGCCTGTTTTTATTTGTAGTTTAAATTACATCTTTGTAAGGATTTTAGGAATATATGGAACTAAACTACGATTTGTTTATCAATGTTAAAAACATTTGTAAACTTTGGATATATAGCTTTATTCGTAACAAACGAATGAACACAAAAAAATGTAAATCTTCTATTACTTATTGGGTTGTATGTTGATGTCTTATATCGATAATTTTTTAAATTATTATTTTTAGAGTTAGTGATTAAATAAGAAATATTTTAATCAATGATAGGTAATACTTCTTTACCTTTTCCCTGTGCGATAAGTGAGACGTAATTTTGTAGGTCTTTTTGGGTATTTTTATCTGTAAGGTCGATGACTCGTTTTTGTTCTGCAGACATATAGGCCGCTTGGCAAAGCTTAGTTATTTCTAATCCATACTCGAAATTTAAGAAGGCGTCCTTTCCTTTTTGAAATGCATTTACAGCGTCACAAATTTCGTCTACATATCCGTATAAGTCGGGTTCATTGGGTTCTACAATTAATAAGCCTCGGCTTGCAGTGGATTTTTCAAGGGCTGATTCTGCATCTGCCACTGCTTCTGCTGCAGAGTCTCCAATGAATACTTGCAAAGATGACATTTGCGAATTAAATTCAAAAGCATATCCTGGACCTAAACCGTCCATCATAAGTCTTAACCCTTGTTTGTCATACATCCAGGAATTCGTAAATTGCCCTTTAACTAATTGACCTGTTTTTGGATTTTGGAAGGTAATAATGCCTGTTGCAAAATCTTCGCCAGGTGTTTTGCTGTAATCAACGCCTGTCTTTTTTAGTAATTGTTTACGCCAATAAGGCAAACCCCATTTAAGTAAACCTACCTCTGCGGAGACGCTAATGGGTTTAAGATATGTAACAGGTTTTCCTTGAGGTGTTAAAACATACCAACAGCAAGCAATGCTGTGACAACCCATATCACAAAGGACACCACCACCCTGTCTTGTTGGGTCCCAGAACCATCCTTCATGAGGTCCAGAATGTTCTTCAGATGAACGTGCTAAGGCAATAGGTCCCATTACAGATTCTACATGGGCTAATTGTGATTTTTGACTACGGATTGCTTTCATATGTAGTTGATTTTCAAAGTAAGCAGTCGGTAATTTGGTTGATTTAGCAATAGATACTAACTCCACAGCCTCTTTGACCGTTCTTCCTAATGGTTTTTCGCAGATAATTCCTTTAATGGGTGCGCCCGCTTTTACAGCTTCGGCAATGTTGCCCATAATTTCTAACCTTGCAAAATTGGGGGCAAAAATAGCCACCGCATCTACATTAAAGCAGAGGTCTTTTATATTTTTATATACTTTACAATCTCCGACTCCGAGTCTTTTTGATAATGTAGAAAGTTCAGAGGCACCTTTTAATGCATAAACTCCAGCAAGTTCAACATCGCGAACGCTTTGTAATGCTTTTGTCTGAAAACGGGCAATAAAACCTGCACCGATAAACCCTAATTTGAAATTGCTCATAAAATTCTCCTTATTTTTTGAGGGTTTAAATTAAATTTGTTATTACAATAATACTAAATAATAAGTGAATATGCAACCTCTCTCTCCTAATTGTTTTATAAGAGTCGGTTATAACACAAAATAACGAGCAATCAGCAGAATTTTAATGAAACCTTTTTGTTTATTTGAGGTTTAAATAGGTGATGAATATTATTATTGTTAGAAACTAAAATGTTTGACATTTAACATATATCCATGTTAGAATAGTTACGGGCATTTATGATTAAACCTATTTAACTTAAAAGAGTATGAAAGGAGGTGTAAGGATGGCGGATACAACTATTTTGATTGGTAAGATAAAGGAAATTATCGCCAACCGTTTGAACCGTTCACTTGACGAGGTCACGGATGAGGCGCGTTTCATAGAAGACCTTGGAGCGGATTCGCTCGATTTGACTGAATTATTAATGACACTGGAAGAAGAATTTAACATCCAATTGGATGATGATGCTAATCAGATTATTACAGTAGGTGATGCGATTAGATATGTTCAATCCAGAATGAAGTAAAAGTTATATATCTTACGTTAAGTAAATTGCCTGTGAATAGATATTCACAGGCAATTTTATTTTGTATTCGTTTTCCAAGTTGGATATGTGTATCTAAATCTGATAAAATATAGAAGTTATGTTTTTAATCTCATAAGTATTAATATTATGGAAATAGAGAACGAGGGTAATTGGGAATCTTTATTTTTATCTTGGGCAAGAAAATTGAGATTCAAACCCAAGGATGTAAACTTATTTAAGATGGCACTTACACATAGTTCTTTATATGCAAATAAAAATCTATCAGGTAGATGTATGTTTGAATCATTAGAATTTTTAGGTGATGCCGTTTTGGGATTAGCAATTGCAGAATATATTTATAAACTAAAACCCAATTCATCTCCTGGTGAATTGACTTTGATGCACACTGCAATTATTAAAAGTCAATCCTTAAGTAATATAGCCAGAGAGATTAAACTTTCGGATATTATCCTGATGAGTAAGGGAGAAGAATCTTCAGGTGGGAGAAATAAGGATTCTATCCTTGAAGATGCATTAGAGGCATTTGTTGGAGCTTTATATATTGATCAAGGCTGGGCACGGGTTAAAAAGTTTATTTACAAAATTTTTCGTAGTCAGTTAGAAAAGGTTTTGGAGGTGCAGAAAGATTCAAAAACGGTTCTTCAAGAATTCTGTCATAAATATCACTTTTCTAATCCTGAATACAGGGTTATTGAAGAAGAAGGACCCGAACATCAGAAATTATTTAAGGTCGTTGTTTTTATAAATAATGAGCCGATTGCTTTTGGAGAAGGTAAGTCAAAGAAGATAGCATCTCATAATGCAGCCCAGAATGCGATGGCTCTTTACCAAATGACACTAAATAATAAAAAAGTAATAAAAAAGGATGAAGAAAAATATAGAGATAAAGTAGGAAAGTCTTTTAAAGAACGTAGATAAAGTATAAACAAAAACACAAACGATGAAAGGAGTATATTGTATGATGGGATTAGGTTATTTAAAAATTGCAGGAGCGGCGTCAGTTCTTGCATTGTTAGTCGTTGCCTATATGATTCAGTATGTACTGACAAAATCACAGGGCAATGAAAAAATGGCGCGAATTTCAAAAGCGGTTCAGGAAGGTGCCCTCGCTTTCCTGTTACGCGAATATCGCTATGTGATGGCTACTGTGTTGATAATAGCGGTATTAATTGCCATTGTGGGTGAGATGAGACCCGATTTGCCATTAGGGTGGAAAACTTCTATCGCATTTATCATAGGTGCGGTAGCCAGTGCAATGGCAGGTTTCTTAGGTATGTTTATTGCTACCCGTTCCAATGCCAGAACCACAGAAGCGGCTCGTGTCGGTGGCGTAAAAGCGGCTATTGATGTGGCTGTCAGTGGTGGTTCCGTTATGGGATTAGGTGTAGTTGGGATTGCGACCTTTCTTTTAGTTGTCGTTTACAAATTATTTAATGGAGAAGCACAAATTGTTAATGGATATGCAATGGGTGCCTCATTGGTAGCACTTTTTGCACGGTCTGGTGGAGGTATTTATACTAAAGGTGCAGATATGGGTGCTGACCTTGTCGGTAAAGTAGAAGCAGGTATTCCTGAAGACGACCCACGTAATCCTGCGGTTATCGCAGATAATGTGGGTGATAATGTAGGCGATGTCGCCGGTTTAGGCGCCGACTTATTAGAATCGTATGTTGAATCAATCATTGCGAGTTTAGCGGTAGCAAGTATGATTACTGTTGCCTCTGCGAGTGAATCGACGTATGTTACTTCGTTCCCATTCCTTACCGCAGCAGTTGGTATTGTTGCCTCTGTTATAGGTGTGTTTTATGTTAAATTCTTTGCTAAAAATGACCCTCAAAGTGCCTTGATGTGGGGAACCTATGTAAGTGCTGGACTTACAATTATCGGTGTTCTTTTATTGGGTTATATGATTGGAACAAAATTTACATTAGATGGAACTTCATATCAATGGTGGGGACCTCCAGTAGCGTGTATTCTCGGTATTATTTCAGGAGTTATTGTTGGATTTACAAGTGAATATTTTACCTCTGGGAAATATAAACCTGTCCAGAAATTAGCAGAAGAAGCACAATCTGGTCCGGCTGTTGCAGTGGTCGGTGGAACTTCTATAGGTATGTTAAGCACTGCTATTCCTACGGTTGTTCTTGCTCTTGCTGTTATCCTTGCATACAAAGTGGGTGGTATGTATGGTGTAGCCCTTGCTTCCTTAGGTATGCTTGCAACAACAGGAATGGTTTTATCCGTAGATGCTTATGGACCCATCGCAGACAATGCAGGTGGTATTGCGGAAATGTCAGGTCTTGACCCCAGTGTCCGTAAAATTACAGATAACTTAGATGCTGTCGGAAATACTACAGCCGCTATCGGGAAAGGTTTCGCTATTGGTAGTGCTGCATTTGCAGCTATTGGTTTATTAAGTGCGTTTATGTTATCTGCTAAATTAGACCCTTCAAAAGTATCCTTGATTGACCCGAAAATCCTTGCAGGATGCTTGATTGGAGGTATGATACCTTTCGTCTTTTGCTCGTTATTATTCGGGGCTGTAAGCAAAAATGCTTATGCGATAATCGCTGAAGTAAGACGGCAATTTAAAGAAATACCGGGACTAAAAGAAGGTAAAGAAGATGTTATGCCTGATAGCAAGAAATGTGTAGATATTGCTACACAGTCCGCTATTAAAGGTATGATGGTTCCTGGAATTTTAGCCATTGTAATCCCTGTCGTTATAGGTTTCGGTTTAGGAGCTCCTGCTCTGGCAGGATTTCTTGTCGGTTCTATTACAACCGGTGTAATGTTAGGTATTCAAATGGCAAACAGTGGTGGCGCCATGGATAACGCAAAGAAATACATCGAAGAAGGTCATTTCGGTGGTAAAGGTTCTGAAGCACATAAAGCAGCAGTTGTCGGTGATACTTATGGTGACCCATTAAAAGACACTGCCGGACCTTCTATTAATATTTTGATTAAGTTAATGTGCGTTATTGCTTTGGTGTTAGCCCCGTTGTTCATATAGTAAAAAATATTGGTTGAGATAAAGTCAGGCACAGGAAACATTTTCCTGTGCCTTTAATTTTTTAAATTTGTAAAAGAGAAATTATGAGATAAGATTTTACTATTCGAGTGGGGATTCTGATAATATTCCTTGAATGCAGGGACGTGGATTGTTTTCGGCAAACAAGTCAAATCTTTTACCATGTGGAAGGTTCTTTATACATAGAATGCAGTTAGAATTTAAGGGAATAGGTCCTTTGAATATATGGTAAAAATGCAATTTATCTGGACTATTTAATTTTAAATAATGGAGACACTTTCCAATTGAGAACATCCCATGAATAATAGGTTTGGGTAATCCTGTAATACGGGCAAATATTTTAGAAAGATGGATTAAATTGTAATCTCCAGAGACACGAGCATATGAAAATGCGTCTTTTCTCGATACATACCAATGATGTTCTTCATCATATTTATCATACGATTCAAAAGAAAATAGTTTCTTTCCATTGCCCGCTTCATCTCTATATTTTTTCGAAAATTTAAGATAGGTGCTTTTACATTCCCATGATGGTTCGGAATTTACTTTAATTACTATTTTTACCGTGATTTCAATACCTTTTTTTGCTAATTGGGTGGAATCTATATAACAAAAGGCTTCCATAACGCTATCTTTAGGGATAGGTTTATTTAATGTTATATGATTACTAACATGAAGGAAACCTAATGGATTAATAAGTATGGAAGGATGGCTAAATAATTGTATTTGCATAGGCATTGTTAAA
>JAIWNQ010000041.1 GCA_020216745.1 Candidatus Hydrogenedens sp. | reverse complement strand
ATAAACGGATAACTTATTGGTAAAAAGTCTGATGAAGGTAAGTCAAATAATTTCAAATACTTATCCAATTTTGCTATTGAAAGATTTAATTGTGATGCATAAATCTGAATAGGAGGTGGTTTTAAAAGACTTTTTAAGTCTGACTTTTTTCTCATTAATAAAAAGAGTTTTAATGTAGGATTGAAGTTATAAAGATGAATAGTTTCCATAGAAGAAATATGCCCTTTTTAGTTAATATTCAATAAATACAATAAATTATATAATATCAAATAAACTTGTTTCAATTTTACTTTAATACTGGACGTCAAATTACTTGAACTTATTTGTGAAAATTATTGATTGGTGAGAACAAAAATATGCTTTTTTATATTACAGTAACAGGAAACTTTAATTAGGAAATTATTGTTCTTTTTTAACCCTCTTCCATTTATATGGTGGGATTGATGACTCGTTGGGTCGTATAATGTCGTTGCCTATATATTTGCCAATATTGGCGTTCATAGGGGCTTCTTTTGCACCGTCATACGTCTCTTTTTGTTCAGGTGTTAATTCTGGCAATTCTTGTTCTAAAACCGAACATGTCAAGAAAATGAGTAGTTCATTGATTTGTGCTTTTCTTTGATTTGTCCTGAAGACCACATTCAGGACGGGAATATCACCGAGAATAGGCATTTTTTGTACAGTTGTACTATCATTTCGTTTTCTTAATCCCCCCACAAATATGGTTTGTCCGCTATTAATATGGAGTGTACTTGAGACCTGTCTCAGATCTTCAATCGGTACACCATTAAATTCGCCGACAATTGTACTTTCTTTACCCTTTATATCCACTATGACGTGGTTATCATGAGTAACACGTGGTGTCACTTCAAGTACAGTTCCTATCTGTTTGAATCGGGTATTTGTTAATGCACCACCCTGACTTGTTTGTGATAGGTCAATGTATGGTATTTCCTGAGATATAGTAATAGTTGCAGGTTTATTTTCAATTGTTGCAACAACAGGATTTGAGATGAGGTGACCATTTCTGTTCTGGATTTGTGCCTTTATCACGCCTTTCCAATCAATTTCGTTTGTTAAAATATTAAAGGTTAAATTTCCTATCATGTCACTTGTGGTTGCAGTACCAGCTAAATCAAGTTGTTGTAGATTTCCTATTTTACGACCTTCGGGACCATACATTACGAAGTCGCGCCAACTTTGGTCTCTAACTGATTTTAAAAGCCAATCAATACCTGTTTGTGCTTCATCATTTAGTGTAGCATCGACAACCATTGTGTCGATGAGAACTTGTTTGACAGGCATATCAAGGTCTTTTACAATTTCCTTTACTTGTTCGATAACAACAGGAATATCTGTTACAATGATATTTCTTGCTCTTGGGTCAGCAGATACATTTCCCGTTTTGGGAGTAAGGATTTTTTGGAGGGATTTCGCTAACTCTTCTGGGTCAGCATAATTAAGTTTAATGGTAACAGTTTGTGTTGGGATAACTGGTTTTTCTATATCTAATTCTTTTGCCATTTGAGCAAGTCCCTGAATATGTTCTTCAGGACCAGAAACAATAACAACATTGGTAGTATCATTAGCACTAATTGTTATAAATTCACTCCATTTTGTACCTTTGGATATCTCATCTAATACTTTTTTTATTTCTGTTGCTTTTGCATTTTGTAAACGAACGATAGTTGTACTTCTGTCTCCTGCGATAGCATCTTCATAAGGTACAATTCTATAAATATTTTCTTCTTGAAGTAATCCTAATCCATTCATTCTAAGAGCCGCTTCGATTGCTTTGCGAAGGGTTACCTGTTTAAGGCTCATTGTAACATTTCCTTTAAGGTCGGTACCTGCAATTACGTTAATACCAGCCTTATAGGCTAAAAGAGGAACCAATTTTGATAATGGCATTTCTTCGCATTGAAAGTCCGTAATAGTATCTAATCCCTTAGGCGATGGCTTTATTTTCACATCTTCAGCGGACAAAGATTTTTCTTCTATAGGTTTTGTTTCCGGTGTTTTTGCTATTTCTTGTGATGGTTTTTCTTTTTGTTCTATCGAGACAATTTGATTAGTTGTGTCCTCTTCCGCAGACTCTAACTGTCTTAATTCCCGCGTAATTTGGGCAGTAGTGTCTATGGATTGTTTGGGAGCTTCCTCTCTGGGCATTGGAGGTGTAACAGATTCTTCTTCAGGTTTGGCTTCTTCTGTTTTTTGTTCCTGTTTTGGGGTCTCTTCTTTCTGTTCTTCTTCTGTGGCATTTTTTACTTCAGGTTCTTCTTGCTCTTGTGCTGGGGCAGGTTTCTGTTCTTCAACAGCTTCTGCTTCACGGATTTCTATTTTTCTCTCGGGGTTCCCTACATTTCCTACTGAAAGTGATTGGGTTCCTGTTACATCTGTATCTTGAGCAAATGCTTGTTGTGGTTCATGTAGAAGAAGGGCAGGGGAGACCTGCTTTGATAGTTTTAATTCATTTTCTACTCTTAATTTTGAAATAGTATTGTTGAGTGTGTTCAACTTTTCATCTTGTAGAGGTTTATTTTTTGCTATTAGGAGTTGGATATCTTCAATTACACGATTAATATCAGTGTGTGTTTCTGTGTTTGGATTGTGATCTTTTTTGAAAATTATAGATAATCCTGTTTCCCCTTTTTGGATTTCATAACTTTGTGTGTTTTGACAGGTAAATGTATATTCTAAACTTTCAGAATCAACATTAGTACATGTAGCGCGAACTGAATTGGGTGTATGAGAAAGTATTTCATTAGTTATGTTTGTTATATCTGTTTTTTCAGGGAAAATGAGTTTAAGTTTAATTTCATTTGCCTCTTTATTTTCAGATATAAAATACGATATATCTGTATTTGGGCTAATCTTAAATATTGAACTATTATCCTGTTCAACCCAATAGATATAGTTAGCACAATTATTTTGTGAATAAGATAATATATTTAAGAGTAAAATGCAGAAAAGAATACTTACCAATTTTATCTTATTTCTAAAATGGTAATGAATAATAATTTTTTGACAATTTGGTGAATAGAAAAGCCTTTTTTGCATGTTATTGCTCCTTTAATCTTACTGGGAAAATAGTGTCTTCCAGTTTGAAAAGTATCCGGTTTGGTTCAATACTAAACACCTGTATTCTGTCTGGGAATGTATAACCTTTAGGAACTATTTTTCCATCGATGATGGCTAAAGGTTGATACTCATCCCAGATAATTGCAGAGATTTTTTTGTTTAATACTTGACCTGGAGTCACTTCTGATGAAGGTATAGGAACTTCAGATTCAAATATTGATTTCTTTATCACCCCTACTAAAGGTGTCATAGGATTTCTTAATGGAGGAGTTTGTTGATAATCAAATTGAACTATTCTAATAGCAGATAATAAATCTTCGATAACTTTATCAACATCTTGTTCTAATGTCTGTATTGACGGATTAATTTCTCCTGTAATTGTGGTTTTTTGCTGTGTGGAAACAGGAGTTGATTCTGTTTTTGTTTGTGATGTGGTTGGGGTTGTAGATGTGGTTGGTGGCTTTGGTTTATTCAATACAAATTGATAAAAGAGTACACCTATGAGTGCCACAAGTAATACACCAGCAATAATAATTTGTTGTCTGTTTTGCATATTTATGACTTCTTCTGTTCTTGGGTTCCTTTATCTTCTTGTTCAACAAAACGAAATGTGCTTAGCACAAATTTTGCTTCACAAATACCTTCTTTTTCGGGTCCAATATCAAGGTCGGAAATTTTTAGGTATCGTTGGTCTTTTTCTAATAAATTTATAAATGCCACTATTTGATGGAATGAGCCTTTAGCAACAACCTGATAAGGGATGACTTCTTTGGATGCATCAACCGTTGTTGGTAACGGTGTAAGTTGTGTTTTTAATCCTAAACTATCTCCCATATTTTCAAATTGTTTCATAAGTTTCGGGACTTCTCGCTTTTCGGGCAGTCGTTCATTAAACAGGGTAACTAAATTATCCATTTTTTTGGCTTGATTTTGTAATTTGTCATAGTTTTTGACTGTCTCTTTCGCATCCCTAATTTTCTTTTCTAAATCTTTGATTTCATTTTGTATTGTAGTAATTTTATTTTGTTGTGGGATAAATAGAAAGAGATATGCACCAATACTCAGTCCAATGACTATGGCAATGGCTATACCTAATACCGCCCAGTCTTTTAACGTTATTTTGCCTCGAAATAGGTCTATCATTCTATACTCCTGGTGTTGTTTCGATTAAATATTCAAGAGTAAATTTACGAACAGCAAATCCATTAAATTCAGTATCTTCAATTTTGGGACGCAATAATGAAAACTGTTTTACAAAATCGGGTGCTTTTTGTGGGTCTGTTGTGTTTTCTATGAGTGGAGAAATTTGTCGTTCACCTTGTTCTCCACTGATAACATAACCAGTAATCTCAAGAATAGGTTTTTTTACATTTTTTTGTTCTGATAGAGGTTCTTTTGTTTTAGGGTCAAGGATAGGTTTGCCCGTTTTGGGGTCGGTCTTTATAACTTTTTCGCGAAATGTTTGAAATGTTACACGTATACGATCGTACCAAACGTTCTCAGGGGTTAAATTCGCAAGCTGGAAAAGATTTTCAGACCAGATAATACGGTCGCTTAATATTTCCTGAATAACAGCAACTCTTTTTTCAAGTAATTGTTTTTTCTTGTCTAATTTTCTATATTCATTTACAATTCCTGATAAGGTAATAAATTCGCCATCCTCATTTTTTAGTTCTGTGGGAGAATCATATTCCTTTTGGAGACTATTTTTTTGAGCGAGTAATATGGCAGTTTTGCGATACATTGATATATATATAAATGAAATAATAATTATTCCTAAAAAAAGTACAACAAGAGCAAGAAAATAAGGTAATATTGATTTCTTTACAGGTCGAAATTCTTCTGGAAGTAAGTTTATTCTTATCATATTTCTGCTAATCCTCGTGCTGTTAAACCGAAGGCGACAGCAAATTTGGCTGAATGTTCCTTAAATATATTTAAAGATGGTGAATTTGACAGTGCAACTTCTTTTGTTATTAATTCGACAACTTCTACAGTATCGACATTAAATTCTTCAACTAATGTTTCTCCAATAACTGGGTAACATGAAACCCCACCACATAATATAATTCTCTGAACGGGTTTTTCGTAGAGTTGGTGTTCAAAGAAATCGAAAGAACGGCGAACCTCAGAAACCATACGATTCATAGGGGCAGTCATGATTTCTTTAATAGTTTTTTCTCTGTATCTTGTGGTCTCTTCAATTGGAGTAGCATCTAATACAAGTTCTTCATCGAGAGGCGCTAACGGAGAGACGGGTTCTGGAATTTCTTCGGCTTCAACTGCTTCATGAGGTTCCGCTTCAACTACGTCTTGAAGTTCTGCCTTCGGTGCAATTTCCTTACTTGCATCTATTAGTTCTTTTTCCGCCTGACGTCTATCACAATGCTTCTCTTTAATGATGGAATCGAGGATATCTTTTGCACCCCACATAAGGTCTCTTATAAAAACAGATTTCATGTCCCGAACAAAGTGAATACTTGATGAAGAATAACCGATATCAAAAATAGCAATAGTTTCTTCTTTGTGTAATAAATTACTCCGTTCTATTGCATTGAGAATAGCAATAGAATCAATGTCAAACACAGAGCATTGAATTTCACATGATTGAAATATATTAAGTCGACTATTAATAGCCTCTTTTTTAGCAGCAACTAATAGAATTTGAGCTTGATGCCCTTTTTCGTTTCTTTCTTCTGAAATTAAATCCCACGAAAGATATACCTCATTTAAATCAAATGGAATATATTGTGACGCTTCTCTTTGAACAGCCTGATCTAATGTATCATTACTTTTTAATGTAATTTTTGGATAACGGACAACCGCTGTATTTCCTGGTAATGCAGTTACAATTAGACTTTGTTTATAGGATAATCCTGTTAATGCAGTGAGTATTGCATTTACTTGAGCTTTTACAGGGTCCATGTTTGATAGTTCTATATCTATATCAGCGTATCCAACTTCTTCTACTAATATTTTTTTCCCATACTTGGATGCTTGAAGTGCTTTAACAGAATGAGCACCCAAGTCAATACCAATTACCTTTTTCGGTCGAGTAAAAGATTGCACTCTTTACATCCTTATGTTTTAGCACTTTGTTTAATCGTGTCAATTATTATATCATACCTAATCATATCTTAAAAGTCAAATTTTTCTTTACAAATTTTATCATATGATATTAATAATATCATATTACACATCAATTGTCAAGAATAAACTCAAAAAATTTAAATAAAATATTTAATTTAAAAAAATCCCGCGAGTGCCGTCGGACCATTGGAAACGTTGCGAACCTAATTTCAATAAAGTGGGTGTTCTCACGGTAGTCATCCGGCTTCCTTCCACTTTGAAGGCATGTCGTAGGCTACACGAATATTGCACTCGGCTTTGAACTCCCTAAAATTAGTTTTAAGGAACCACGTTTCTCGGTCCATATCGTACACCGCAGGAAAACATAATATCTTATAATACTATCTAATAATAACATGAATTCACTAAAAAAATCATTTTTTGTTTTTTTAATTAAAAAAAATATCCACAATTTCTAAAAATATTTTTTACAATTTTTAAAACAATATTTTTAATTTTTTATTTAATTTTAATTGTAACTAAAAAAATAAAATAAAAAAAATTTTTTCTACATTGAAATTAACGTTAATTATCAAACAAAATTTTTAAGTATGAATAAATGGGGAGTATTTGATAATCTTATCTTTTTTATGATATAATTTTTTTCCCGTTACATTGCTCCGAAAAAAACAAGTGATTTATGTTTTTGTATTTTTCCAAAAAAGGAGAACAAAAGTGAAAACGTATATACCAAGAGAAAGCGAAATTAAAAAAAAGTGGTATCTTATAGATGCCGAAGGTAAGGTTTTGGGAAGAATTGCGGCAGAGGCTGCAAAACTTCTTCGCGGAAAACATAAACCTTATTTTACCCCATTTATGGATTGTGGAGACCATGTAATTATTATTAACGCAGAAAAAGCAGTGGTTACTGGAAATAAAGAAGAGGATAAAATGTATTACCGCCATTCAGGTTATAAGGGCGGATTGAAACAGATGACGTATCGTCAAATGATAGAGCGTCATCCGACTCGTGCTATGGAATTGGCTGTTTGGGGTATGCTTCCACATAATCGTTTAGGAAGAAAAATCGTAAAACATCTAAAAGTTTACGCTGGCAGTGAACATAAACATCAAGCACAAAACCCAGAAGTTTGGGAAATCAAAGATTAATTTTTATAGGAGGATATAAAAACCGTGATAGACGCAAAAACAAAAGAAATTGTAGCAACAGGCAGAAGAAAAAGAGCGGTTGCCCGTGTCCGAATTAAACCTGGAACAGGGAAATTTACTGTTAATGGGAAACCCATTGAGGAATATTTAGCACGGGAAGTGTTGGTACGTATAGCAAAACAAGCTCTTGTCGTCACAGGGATGGACGGAATGTATGATATTCGTGCCCTTTGTGATGGCGGTGGTCTTTCAGGTCAGGCAGGGGCATTACGGCATGGTATTGCTCGTGCATTATTAGAAGCAAATGAAAATTTACGAACAACACTGAGAAATTACGGTTTATTAACCCGTGACCCAAGAGAAGTCGAACGGAAAAAATACGGGAAACCAGGTGCTCGCAAACGCTTCCAGTTCTCAAAACGTTAATCCATTTTTAGATATAGAAATTATAAAAGAGCGAAACCGGATAGTTTCGCTCTTTTTCTTTTGAACAATATTATATACTTTATAGATATAATATAATAATAGGTATAAATCCTGTATTAATTAAAAAAACAACTTTATAAGGTGTCATTGAATGATTAAGTTAGAAAATACTGTAGTAAAATTATTATGCACGTTTTATCTTTTTATTTTCTGTCCCATACTTTTTGCTCAATCAATAAATATAGATTCTATAGATAAACTCCAATTAATTGGAAATGACCCGAGTTATCCTCGGAATGGCAATTATGTATTAAGCCAGGATATAGACGCTTCCGCCACATTAGGCTGGAATGGAGGTGCAGGATTTCAACCTATAGGTACTTATTTGGAACCTTTTTGCGGAACTTTTGATGGACAGGGACACAAAATCACAGGGTTGTATATAAATCGTCCGAATGAAAGCAATGTTGGTATTTTTAGATATGTTGCTACACATATTATTTCTCATGGTTCTTCTCCACCTGAATTTTATGTGGGAAAAGTTAAAAATCTTATAATAGAAAATGCGGAAATAATAGGAGGAACTAATGTTGGATGCTTAGCAGGAAGTATTCTACGGATAGGTTCTACAAATCAATCGGGGTATGATGAAAGGCATCTTATTGAAAATATAAAAATAGTAAATTCAAAAGTAAATGGAATTGCTTTTTTAGGGGGTATTGCAGGGACTATGAGTGAGGGCACACTCCAGAATTGCTTTATTAAAGATATTTTTATTATAGGACAAAATACAATAGGGGGAGTCTTAGGTTCATCTTCTACACAGATTAAACAGTGTTGTTCAACAGGTTTGGTATATGGAGATGGAAATCAAGTTGGAGGTTTTGCAGGTGTAACAGCTTCCTTGTCTTATTCAACTGTAACGCAATGTTTCTCTACCTGCTGGACATTTGGAAAGGATACTGTAGGCGGATTAATTGGGAGTAATTCGTCAAGTGTTTTAGAATGTTTGTCTGCCGGTCTTGTTTATGGTAAAAGTAATGTGGGAGGACTCGTAGGAGCAGGGGAGCCTTCAAAAGTGCAAGTTTCATTTTTTGATATTGATGCGACACAACAGACACAATCAGCAGGTGGAGGGCAACTCTACACAGATCAGATGTTAGTTACAGATATCTTTCAGTCCGTTGGATGGGACTATACCTCAGTATGGGCACAGGATAGCGGTAAAACAAGACCTTATCTTCAGATTTTTCCACCAACTATAGAAGAACTAACATTAACAATTAATACCGAAAATGGAATTGTAAATGCCCAACCTACTTCTCCGTATAACCTCTGGAGTGTAGTTAAATTAACTCCAGTAGCAGACTCTGGATACCGCTTTGCGGGATATGAACTATATTCTGGAACAAACAAAGCCTTTATTGTACCAATAGAAACACCTATTGTCTGGACTATGACTTCTTCCATTTCATCATTGGTGAAATTTTTACCTGACCAAAGTATACTTATTGATAACATATATGACTTGCAAAAAATTGGAAACGATATAGATTATCCTATATTCTGGACATATACAATCACATCAGATATAGATGCAACGGAAACTAATGGATGGAATGAAGGCAACGGTTTTGCACCTCTCGGAACCAATGTATTCTGGTTCAGTGGTAGTTTAGATGGTAGTGATTATACAATCTCAAATCTGCGTATCAATAGACCTGATGAACAAGGTGTAGCCCTATTTAAATACTTAGATACATCAGCAAATATTTCAAATCTAACCTTTTCTGGTGCAAGAATAACTGGTGGAGATAGCACAGCGATATTAGCAAATGAAAATTCAGGAGATTTGGAAAATATACTCCTCTTAGGCTGTCAAATAAACGGTAACTCCTACACTGGTGGCTTGGTATCGAAAAACAAAGGCAATATTAGCAATTGTTCCATTACTAACAACTCCCAAATTATTTCTTCCACGGATTACGCAGGTGGAATTTGTGCCTTTAACGAAACTGGAGCAACAATATATTTCTCAAATGTAGATGCTCATATTTCTGGCAGTTCATATATTGGCGGAATTACAGGCACAAACAAAGGAAGTATCCGAAAATCCTACTCCAAAAGTTCAGTAAACAGTTCTGTTATCTACATTGGAGGATTAGTAGGCGTAAATCAGGGTACTATATATCAATGCTATTCGCACGCTAATGTGTCCTGTAATGAATATGGAGGCGGACTCGTTGGGTTAAAT
>JAIWNQ010000040.1 GCA_020216745.1 Candidatus Hydrogenedens sp. | reverse complement strand
TTCAGCACAGTAGAAGAATCTTACTCTAAAGGTTTGGTAACAAATTCTGCCCCAAATTCAGGTGGACTAATAGGTTCTAATTTAGGAAATGTAGTTCGCTCATTCTGGGATATAGAAACCTCTGGTTATGTAACTTCTGCTGGCGGAATAGGCAAAACGACCGAAGAAATGCTCAATCGTACTACTTTCGAAGCAGAAGGCTGGAATTTCCAACTTGTATGGACAAATGATAACAATACAACATATCCATATCTATTCGTTACCACTACTGTCCCACCTGTGTTGAACATTCCACTTGAAGAGGCAAAGAACGCAATTATCTCTGCAGGATTAACCGTTGGTGATATAACATACCAATGTTCAGATAGTATAGAATTTGGAAATGTTATCACCTCAGACCCATTGCCAGGCTGGGAAGTCCCTATAGGGAATTCAGTAAGCTTGCAGGTGTCAGATGGGATTTGTCCTCCTCCAACTAAGCTATTAATGAGTATTGAAGAACTGCAAATGATTGGGAATTCTGCTGACTATCCTTTAGATGGTGGTTATGAATTGAGTCAGGATATAGATGCAAGCAATACCGCTGGATGGAATAATGGTCAGGGATTTACTCCTATAGGAAATCAATACAATCCATTTACTGGCTATTTTGATGGCAAGGGTTTTAAAATTAAAAACCTGATAATTAATAGACCATATACTGATAATATAGGATTATTCGGAAAGATATCAGGAAATGCCATCATAAAAAATCTAATTCTTGAAGATGTTTCAATCTCAGGCAAAAACAATGTTGGTGGCTTAGTGGGAGCCTGTGAGGGTGGTGTTATCTCAAATGTATCAGTAAGTGGAACATTATCAGGTAAAGGTAACCTTGGCGGAATTGCCAGCTTTAATCAAAATGGGACTATCTTACAATGTTTAACCGCTGTTAATCTTAACAATTCTCAGTACAACTCAAACACTGGTGGAATAGTTGGCCTGAATCAGAATATTATAACCCTGTGCTCTGCGGTAATAAATGCAAATATTACAAATACTCCCAACGGTGTAGGTGGAATAGCAGGAACTAATGGTGGTTTTATATCCTACTGTATTGGCTTAGGCTCTATTAAGGGCAGTGATAATTGCGGTGGATTGGTGGGAAACAATGCGTGGTCAGTTAGTAAATGTTGGGCAAATGTATACCTTGACGGGCAAAATTACATCGGAGGTCTAATTGGAAGAAATTTAGGTGGGAATGTGAACAACAGCTTCTCTACAGGTACAGTTAAAGCATCCTTTTATTCTGGTGGTTTAGTAGGTGGGCTGATCGATGGAACGATTGAGAATTGTTATTCAATTGGGAAAGTAACTGGAATTAGTGGATTTATAGGTGGATTGATTGGTTACAACTTTGGAGGGGATACAACTAACTCATTCTGGAATATTATAACAAGCAGAATTAATATTTCTTTTGGCGGGACTGTTAAAACTACTACAGAAATGTTGAATATAAACACATACTTAAGCGCAGGATGGGACTTCACAAATATATGGTACTTACCCGAAAATAAAGCGCTAAGTTATCCTCAACTAAGAGGTATTGAGCATATCGAATTTATATCAATTCCAAGAATTATAAACCTAAATCAAGCAGACGCAACCAACTTACTGGGAGAATTGGGCTTAGTTTCGGGAACCATAACTACTCAGTGCAACACTGCCTACCCTGCAGGAACTGTATTTGCACAAACACCAGAAGAAGGTAATATCGTCGCTGAATTGTATCCTGTGGATATGACTGTGTCCACAGGACCGTGCCCAACAAATGTCCCAAACCTAATTGGACTAATACTTGAACAGGCAGAGGAACAACTTGCCAATGGTAACTTAGTTAGAGGAAATATCACATACCAATGCACAAACCAGTATCCAGAAGGAACTATATTCTCACAATTCCCATTAGCAGGCACTAAGGTGCCCGAAGGCTCTTCTGTGGATATTACTATATCAGAAGGTCCTTGCATGACTATAGTTCCTTATGTAATTGGGTTGACCCAATCCTTAGCAGAATACCAAATTAATACTGCGGAGTTGGCTGTAAGTGTAGTTATAGAATGTAATAATGAAGTAGAACCTGGTATTGTTTTCGCTCAAGAGCCAGTAGGAGGAACACAAGTAGTGATAGAATCAGTGGTTACAATTTACGTATCTACTGGTCCTTGTACCGAAGGGATTATTGAAGGAATTATAGAAGGAACATTAGAAGGTGAAGGAGTAGTTGAAGGTGAAGGAATAATAGAAGGTGAAGGAATCCCTGAAGGAGAAGGAGTATTGGAAGGTGAAGGGGTAGCTGAAGGAACAATAGAGGGCGAAGGCGTAATAGAAGGTGAAGGCACAATAGAAGGAGAAGGAGAGGCAGAAGGCGAAGTAATTACCCACCATTCGGCAGATTCAGATGGTGATGGAAAGGTTAGTCTATCTGAACTTCTTCGAGTGATACAGTTCTTCAATATACAAGGGTATCATTGTGAAGAAGGGACTGAAGATGGTTATGCCCCGTATTTCGATGGTGACCATACCTGCCAACCTCATGCGTCAGACTATAATCCACAAGATTGGCAAATTAACCTTGGAGAATTATTACGGTTAGTCCAGATATTTAACATTGGACATTATTATCCATGCCCTGGAAATAGCGAAGACGGCTTCTGTTTTTAGAATTCCACAATGGAATAATTAAAATGAATAGGTTCCGAGTTCGGGAATTGTCTTTTCTTTTTCCTGATAGAGTGTTTGTTTAGAGTTGACATATTTTATACAAATAGGGAATTGAGGTATATTTTTTATTACTTCGACACTTAAATTGTTATGGGTAGCGGTAATATTTAAAACATTTTCTTTATATTTTAAGTTCTTAATGGTCATTCTGTTAATATTATCTGGTAATTTAGGCATTATTTCGAGTTTGTCAGGTTTAGGTGTGATACCCATGAAACCATAAATGAGAATAGAAGGTAATAAACTACTTTCAAAAAATTCACAGTCTATTCCTAAACCTCCTGGTGTGTTGCAACCTTGTAATGTTGTCCCTTGTTTTCCTTCTTCATAATATTTCCTATATCCACCAGCAGTACGAACTTCTTTTTCCCATTCTACAATTTTTTTAAGACGTTTCCATGCATTATCAGGACCTAATGTTTGTAACCTTGCCCATAAGTCGTAAAAAGAAAAACCTAAAACCGCACCGCCATCCTGAACCTGCCCGCCCCATGGAATATTTTCAGGATGTGCCCAGCAGAAGATATACCAATCAATATTACGTAATGTTGTTGCACGGGGACCAAATCGCCAATGGTAGATATCATCGCCTTTCGAGGTGTCTGATTCAATAATTCGTTCCCCATTAAGCCATTTGAGAATTTCGGTTGCCTGTTCTTGAGATGCAATTCCATACCAGATACAATCGAGATTCAAGAATGTAAATCCGTAGTCGTGCTTATCTCCACTACGGTCAATACAGGCAAAAAATCGCTTTTTATCATTATCCCAGAACAAAGATTGGGCTTTTTCTCTGACTTTTTGGGCATGTTCACGAAGTTCTTTTGGGTCCAGGGCAAGGGCTCCACAGGGGATATTCCATTCTGGGTGTTGCAGGATCGCCTCTTCTATTTCTGCCATGGCAAGTAAAGATGCATGGTATTGATTTGTAGCATAACAATCATATCCACCAAAGGGTAACAAGTCCCAATAATTACTTCCTATTCCGTGTCCAATATTAAATTCTTTTCCTTTTTCTGTAATTTTGTAGCCAGGGATACCATCATGTCCTACCCAGGGGTTGACGATACAAAAATTAGCATTGCCACCTAATTCTTTCCGCTGATATTGGAGTGCTAACCGCATTTTATTAATTACCTGTCGTAAAAAGTCAATATCTCCTGTCCAGTTAAAATAATATCTGCAAGCTAAAATGTAAATAGGGTTGTTAATCGTATGGCGTGTATCAAAAAGGGAGAAAAAAGAGTCAATAAGGAATGTTCCAGAGCATGGTCCAGGTGCCAAACAGATACGAATCTGGTCTATAGTTCCATTCCATTGTGGATGTTTGTAAACGGGAATATGTGAATGAGCCCATCCAGGTGGGGTGAGTGCTGTGTTCTGATAATAGAAATAGAATCTTCTTTCAGGTGTAAACTCTGTATCTCCAACTCGTTTCCATTCCATATAAGGGAGTGAGTTGGTTTGTGTCTGAATATCTCGTTTCCAACGCAATTGAAAAAACGGAATATCCTCAGCAGTTAGATTTAAGTTAGAAATTGACGTAAGGGTGGGAGAACCTTCCCCTGTAATTTCCAATTTCCACTTGTTTTCAACAATACCATGCGAAATCACATTTTGTAGTTTCCACTGTTTAATTGCATTTTCTCCGCAATTAGAATCGTTTTTAGCATGTCGCAAATTATCGCCTACCCAGCCAGGAACCTGTTCCAAAGGTTGAAAATGCCAGCCTATCCCTTTATCTTTTTGTCCAAAGGTTTGTGTCCATAAGGGGAATGGCCAACCTGCATCATATGCATGAGAAAAGTGCTGATGTGTGTCAATATAGCCTTCATCATCAATACGAATAGATAAAAGGTCTTCCCTGTGAACCTCCTGTATGGGTTTATTCCTCTGCGGGTCTATAAAATCATTTACCCATGTATCTGCACAAAGTAGATATTCTTTATTAAAAAGGGTGTGACCATTCCCGAGTCTCTTAGAAAGGTGATACCATAAATATTCTGTCATTATTGTGCTAACTTCATTATCATCTGGAATTACAAAACGGGTAAAATTTTCAGGCAATAAATAATCCTCTGAAAAGGAGTTTAATAAAATAGAAAAGCATGCAATAGTTAAAAGAAGTAAGTGTGTTTTCAACATATCTATGTACCTTTTAGTAGAGGTTAATTTGTTAGCAAATATACATATTTGATAGATTTTTGAGTAATGTATAAGTATGATATATTGTATTTATTAAAAAACTTCTATTTGTTGAATGACGGGTTAACAATAACAGATTTAATATAGGATAATAAAATATGAAGATAACAGTTATTGGGACGGGGTATCAGGGGCTGGTTGTGGGTACTTGTTTTGCAGAAAGTGGGCATATTGTGACCTGTGTTGACTGGGAGAAGGAACGGATTGAATTACTTAAACGAGGTGATATTCCTATATATGAGCCTGGATTGAGTGAACTGGTTTCACGGAATATAGAAGAGGAACGGCTTTTTTTTACAGATTCTTTGGATGATGCAATTCAAAATTGTCTTCTTATTTTTTTATGTATGGACATAGTTTCATACCCATCAATAGATGATGTGGTTCAACCGATATTGGATGTCGCAAAGGTTATTGCACGAGTAATGACAGGATATCGAATTGTTGTTAATAAAATAACCTCACCACCGGGAACAGCGGATAAAATTAAGGCGGTGATGAAGGAACACACACAACACCCATTTGATATTGTTGTTAACCCGGATTTCTTAAAACAGGGCACAGCAGTTGATGATTTTCTCCGTCCGGATCGTGTCGTTGTCGGGTGTGAAGATGTCCGTGTTCAGGAAATTATCAAAGAGTTGTACAGTCCATTTCTTCGTACAGGTAAACCCTTGTTAATAATGAGTTTACGTAGTGCAGAATTAAGTAAATATGCAACAGCAGTTATGTTAGCTGGACGCGTCTCGATAATTAATCAAATAGCAGAGTTGTGCGAGGCTTGGGGGGCTAACATTAGTGAAGTTCGGGAAGCAGTCGGGGCAGATAGTCGTATTGGGTTAAATTTTCTATTTCCTGGTATTGGCTATGGCGGAGTATGGTTGCCAAAGGATGTGGATTCATGTATCCTTTTCGCTAAAGAGAAGGGAATTTCGTATCATATTTTCGAATCTATTCAAAAAGTTAATCAAGAACAGCGTGAAAAGTTCTTATCAATGGTTTTAAAATACTACAATAATTGTGTGGAAGGACGAGTATTAACGATTTGGGGTGCTTCATTTAAGGCACGAACGGATGATATACGTGGGGCACCTTCTATCTATATTATAGAGGAATTGTTAGGTCGTGGTGCTAAAATAAGAATTTTTGACCCATTGTCAGGACCTAAATTAAAAGAAAAGTTTGGAAATCAGATTGATATTGCTACAAAACAGTATCCACCTTTGGAAGGTAGTGAAGGTTTGATTATTTTAACAGAGTGGAATGAATTTCGTCGGCCTGATTATGAACGGATGGCACAATTAATGAAAGAAAAGGTAATTTTTGATGGACGAAATTTATATACACCTAAAACAATGGCTTCTTATGGTTTTCGATATTACAGTATCGGTAGACCCCCAGTAGAGTAGGATATTTTATGAGCAATGAATTAAGTTCATCATTTGTCGGTATAAAAAGTAGAGTGTTATCTATACCAATTTCACCAAGAGACTCTATGAAGTATTCCGCGGGAATACATGAAACCAATACTATTTTTTATGATGATAGAAATGAACCATTATTAGTCCATCCTATGTATGCAGTTGCTTTAACATGGAAAATCTCCTCACAATTTAGTACCTATTGGGATACAGCTGATTTTCCTATGAATGTTTTGGAACGGCAGGTTCATTATCTTGAAGAACTTCGTTGGTATCGTTCTTTTTTTGTAGGAGAAACATTGCATATCCAGGGAGAAATAAAAGCAGTGGTACCTCATCTTGCAGGAACATTATTCTGGATTGATTATACAGCCACAGATGATAAAGGTGAGGTTGTCTTCATAGAAGGTCTGGGGGCTTTATTAAGAGATATAAAGTGTAAAGATGATGGAATAGGTAAGGAGTTGTTTTATCGTAATGCTACAGACCTCCAAAGGGGAGAAGAGACAATGTGGGAGGATAAAATTAATGTAAGTGTGGTAGATGCTCATATTTATGATGCATGTAGTGAAATACATTTCCCAATACATACATCATGGGCTTTTGCTCAAAAAGTGGGATTACCTGCCCCTGTTTATCAAGGAACGGCAACCTTGTCACAGGTAGTCCGCAAGTTCTATGAACATGATTTAGAACCACCTCAAAACAGGATTGAATATTTGTATGTCCGTTTTTCGTCTTTTGTTTATGGTGGGGATGAATTATTATTAAAGGTTAGACAAAGTAAAGGTGATGAATCTAATAAAAAATTGTATTTTTTTGAAGTGACAACACCGAGGAATGATTATGCAATAAAACATGGTAAAATTGTTTTTGTTAGTTAGAGTCCTAATGAATTTTGATAGGAGGAAAAGATGAAAAGTGAAGACAGAAAATTATTGTGGCACAGCGTAGATTACTGGGCAAGTGTTAAGCCCGAATCTGAGGCAGTTGTTTTTGGTGATACTCGTATGACATGGAGACAAGTAAAGGAAAAGGTCGATTTATTAGCAGGCTCTCTTGTGAGTATGGGAGTTGAAAAAGGAGATTGTATTGCCTTGTTATCTATGGCATGTCCTGAATTTATAACAACCTTTATGGCAACATCCAAAATAGGAGCAATATGGCAGGGAATTTCGCCAAAGTTTTCAAGGGATGAAATTTATTACTTCCTTTCAGATTCCCAACCAAAAGTGCTAATAGCATTAGACCACTATATGAATATCGATTTATTAGAAATGATACTTGACTTTAAGAATAAATTTCCGTTTTTGCATGAGGTTGTTATCATTGGTGACCCAAAAGGAAGTGGTTTAATAGAGTTTAATGAGTTTTTGTGCAAGAATACGTCTGAGTCGGAGAAGTTGTTGGAAAAAAGAATTAAAGAGGTCAATGAGAACGACCCAGTATTGCTAATGTATACTTCTGGCTCTACAGGGAAACCGAAAGGAGTTATTCATACCCATCGTGCAGTGATGTGTAGTGCACAGGTGGAAAGTAAGTATATGTATTGGGATTCCGATGCTCGTATATTGCTTCACTTTCCTATAAATCATGTTGCTGCAGATGTAGAAATGGGATATACCGCAATATATAATGGTGCCACGATTGTATTGATGGATAGATTTCTCCCAGAAGGTTCATTAATAGAAATTGAGAAGGAGAAAATTTCACATTTAGGTCAAGTCCCTGCAATGTATTTAATGCAAATGAGCACAGCCAAATTCCGTTCTATGGACTGGAGTTCTATGAAGGTTATGGTTTGGGGTGCTTATGCTGCGAATGAGCGAATGGTTAGAGTATTGTCAGAGGTTGCTAAGGAAAATAATTTTATGTTGTTAACAGGTTATGGCTCAACAGAAGTTTGTGGTTTTACAACGTTTGCCTCACCTGATGACCCTATTGAGTTACTGTTCAGTTCTACAGGACGCATTGTGCCTCCATACGAGGTGAAAATTGTAGATGAAGAACGAAAAGAATTACCAAAAGGGAAAATAGGGGAAATTGCTTTTCGGGGTCCAGTTATTATGAAGGAATATCTAAATAATCCTATTGCTACTTCTCTTGTTAAGGATAGTAATGGATGGTTTTATACTTCGGATTTAGGATGGGTCGATGAAAAAGGGTATTTGTTCGTGTGTGGTAGGAAATCGGAGATGTATAAAACAGGTGGTGAGAATGTTTTCCCTAAAGAGGTAGAAGATGTCCTTGAAATGCATCCTTCTGTGTTGATGTGTGCGGTAATTGGTGTCCCAGATAGCCTTTATGGAGAAGTTGGGCATGCTTTTGTTGTGCCTAAACCTGGAGCCATAATAAAGGAAAATGAACTGAGAGATTATTGCCGTCGCCATCTGGCAACATTCAAAGTCCCGCGTCGGTTTGATGTTCGACCTGTGCTTCCGATGCTTACTAATGGCAAGATAGATAAAATGACACTTCGCCAATGGATTGCTTCATAGAGGATTAAAAAATAAACATTTTAATTTCTGGTTTTAGTTGTTTGTGTTTCAATAAATTTGTCCCAGAGTTGTTGTTCAATATAGAGGTATCTAAATACACCAGGTCGAATGGAGTAAACCTCTTTCATATATGGGGAGTTACTTAAAAGTTCTTCGAGTCGTTCGGAAAATTCAGGAGAAATAATAATGAAGGGAACTTTAATATCTTCTGTAATAGGTATTTCCTGCCAAAACCCTTTTTTCTCAATTTTGCGAAGGTACCAAGGGATAGGCCAGTAATCATTATTTGATGATATAACAAATACAATAGGCTCACGGTTCTCATGTTTTAGTATGTCAGATAATTCATAAATACGTCCCATCATTTTTACTAACGAGGTAGTTGTATGAGCGTATACATAAGGGTTAGAGATGTCTGCGTAATAGATGTAATTCCCTTGATAAGTTAAATATCCCAAATGAATGGCTCCAATAAATAGTAGGATAAATAAAATAATTCTCAACCATATTCTTCGGAATGTAAACCAGAAAAATTGAAAACCGACACCAGCGAAGATAATCATACCTAAGAGTGGAAATAAAATGTTCCATGGGGTTTTGTATGGAATGAGGGAGAACAATAGAAAGGTAGAAAAGAAAGAGATGAAGAGGAATATGTTTATTGCTATGGTAGTACGTTCTTTTTGGGAGTATGTTCTCTTTATGAATATTATGACGAGTTTAAGGACAAAAGAGATTATGCCGATGATGCAAAGAGGGATTATAATGCCTTCCGTCCATACAGGTCCAACCGTTTTATTAAAGTGAGTTATTATTTGTAAATAGTACCACCATGGTTTGTCATGAATTCCAGAAGAACCTTCTCCCGATGCTCTTACTATATATGTTTGATAGGCTTTGAAAAAGTCAATGAGACCTTGCCAGTTTGTGAAGAAGGAAGAATATAATAAAATCCATGGGATAATAAACACAATAAAAAGAAGTAAAAGGTGTTGCCATGTCTTTCTTGTTGAAAACGTTGTGTTTGTGGATGGGTCATTTTCAGCAGTTATGTGTCGGGTTTTAAATAAAAAAAATGAGGTTGCTATGATTGCGAGACTTGTAGAGAAAAGA
>JAIWNQ010000039.1 GCA_020216745.1 Candidatus Hydrogenedens sp. | reverse complement strand
ATGACAACAGTTGTTTCTTTCGTCGCAAAAGCAAGAGATAAAAAAAGTGCAGTAAACACTATAGTTGATATTTTGGGCTTATTAATATAAGCCCAGACAGAGAAAATGAATAAAGTAGCAAATAAAACAAAGAGAATTTCATGGATATAATATCTACTATAGAAGAAAAAGGCATGAGATATGGCAAGAAAGAGGGAAGACACTAAAAAAGCAATAGTACCGATGTATTTTTTAATAAAAAATAGAGGTAGAAAAAGAAGGATACTAAATAATAAGGGGACTATACGGAACATTGCCTCATTTGTATCCTTAAACTGATGTACTTTATAAAGATAAAAGACAGGAAGGGTAGAAAAATATAAGAGTGGTCCGTGATGTTCGTAAGGGTCGTATTTGTAAATACCTTTTTCTAATAATATTCCTGCTTTGTAAGCTTGATTCGCTTCGTCACAATGCATCGGGCGGAGCGAGATTCCCTGCAAACGTGTTAAGATAATAACAGTTAAAAATAGAAGATAGATAATAACGAACAGTGTATTTAGTAAAATTTTTTTATCCATGGATTTATTTTTAGTTTTTATTTAATTATGGACACTTATAAATAAAAAGGCAAATTTGTAGTCAGATAAAAAAAGTGCCACTTTTACAAAAGTAAAAGTGGCACATATCTTCGAAGAATAGATTATTCTTTTCCGTAAATTTCAACTTCAATATAATGATTCATATCATTGTAAGAGTTGCCATTGCTATAAAGGCGAACATATCTGCCTTTTACACCATCATCAATACCAATAAGTCTGCCTTTATTATTCTCAATATATTCTTTATCTTTTCCAATACCTAATCCAGAAGAGTTGTCATAATCATTATTGTAAACTTGTTTTCCTCCATCTTTGAATTCAGGGTCATTACCAACTGTTACGATGAAATCTTTGTAAACGCGTTTTCCTTCATGGAAATGCCAGACAACAATCGCATAGATTGTATGTTCTTTTTCGAGGTCGATTTGAACCCATTGAAGTCCAGCAGGAAGTTCAACCACACTCTTTTTACCATAATCTTTGTCGCCATCTGTAATTTGTTTTAGTTGTCCACGAGTAGGAGGAACACTGCTGGTTACAGGTTTATCTTTGGATGCAAGTTTGCAACCTTCGGGAACATAATAAGGGGGACGATCTTTGTAGTCTTCAGGTTCAAGATTAGGGCTATAGTAGTCAATAGGAGTGCCACCAAAGAAAGGTTCAGGGAGTTCAATTTTTAATTCAACCTTGCCCGCTGGTGGTGTAGCATCTGCACTCATAGCAGATGTGCTTGATAAGAGAAGTAAGCTAAACATCATAAACATAAAGGTTGCAAGTGATAGTTTAAAGTAATTCATAATTAACTCCTTCTGATTGTTTTGGGTTAAATTAATTTTATGGTCGAAAGACATGATATGTTTAATTTTCAGGTCCAACAGGACGATTAATTTTATCATAAATTTGACCCTATATTCATCTTTTGGGTTTTATTAAAACCTTCTTTGAAAGATTCATTATATAGAACGATTTTTTTAGCTATTATATTTAATGTCTTTTGTAAGATTGGGCATCTTTTATCAAACAACAAAGTGAATTTGTTAAATAGTTTATTTTAAATTCGGTAAATAGCAAAAATTAAAAGAATCATTTTTACTGAAATTTATTATTAAGTTAGAATGGAAAATCTATCTTGAAAAGGTTTTTATGTCTCTTTTAGGTATATAATGAATCATAGAAATTATTACGCAATTATTTTATAAGTGTTTTATTTCATTTGATTTGTTGGTAAAAGAGGGAATAGAGTTTTTCATAATTCAGAGATTTGTTGAATTTCATTTTGACAATTGTGTATAAATGGTGGTAAATTATTATTTACTTATCATTAAGTATATAAAACAATTGAAAATCTTAACCAAGATGAGGGTAAGACCTATGGCTACAAAAGAGGATTTAAAAGCAAAAGATGCAGCAATGGAACTTGCCGAAGAGGCACGAGAAACAGAATGGAAATTCCCAAGCTTTACTGCTGAGATGTTTCGTGGGAATTTTCGCTGGGATTTACTACATCCCTATCCTGCTCAATCGGAAGAAGACAAGAAGATTGGTGATGAACTGATAGCAAAAATTAAGGACCTTCTTGATAAGTATGTTGACCCGATTGAGATAGATAAGACAGGAGTCTATCCTAAAGAAGCGTTGGAAAAGATGAAAGAGATGGGCTTATTTGGAATGAAAATAAAGCCAGAGTATGGTGGTTTAGGCTTGTCGGTTACAAATTATGCCCGTGTTTTATCATTTATTGGGAGTTACTGTCAAAGTACAATTACATGGTTGTCTGCACATCAGAGTATTGGTGTTCCTGAACCCCTTCGGACGTTTGGTACGGAAGAACAAAAAAAGAAGTATTTGCCTCGTGTGGCAAAGGGTGAAATTTCAGCCTTCGCTTTAACGGAACCAGAAGTCGGTTCAGACCCAGCTCAGATGAAAACGACGGCAACACCATCCCCTGATGGTTCATACTATATTTTAAATGGTACGAAATTATGGACGACCAATGGTCCAGATGCAGATGTGATTGTTGTAATGGCAAAGACGCCCCCAAAGATTAAGAACGGAAGAGAAATTCCTCAAATTACAGCATTCATAGTTGAAACAAGCTGGCCAGGTGTCGAAGTTGTGACTCGTTGCAAATTTATGGGTCTTAAAGGACTGTCCAATGGGATGTTAAGATTTAATAATGTGAAGGTTCCTACTGAGAATATTATTGGTAAACCTGGCATGGGATTGAAGATTGCTCTTACTACATTAAACACAGGTCGCTTAGGTGTGCCATCTGCAGGTGTCGGGGCAGCGAAGAGATTTCTTGAAGATGCGGAATGGTGGGCAAAGAACCGTGTTCAGTGGGGAAGACCAATAGGACAACATCAAGAAATTGCTAAGAAAATCGCTAATTTCGCCGCAAATACATTTGCTACTCAAGCCATGGTGTTTATAACATGTTCCTTTGCGGACAAGAAGAATGCAGATATACGATTAGAAGCTGCTGCGGCAAAATATTTTGCAACTGAATTTGGCTGGCAGGGTATGGACGATTTACTTCAGACCTTAGGTGGTAGAGGTTATGAAATGGCAGAATCCCTTTATAATCGTGGGGAAAGGCCTTTCTTTGTTGAACGTGTTATGCGTGATATGCGTGTTGGTCGAATCTTTGAGGGTTCTTCTGAAATTATGCACCTAATCATGGCTCGTGAGGCTTTGGACACTCACTTCGGTTTAGTAATGCCAATTATGAAGCCACAAAAAGGACAAAGTGTGTTAAAGGCTGTTTTGAAGGCAATAGGATTTTATATGAAGTGGTATCCAAAGTTATGGTTACCCACATCCATTAATTTCAATGTGAAGAAATTGAACCCTACGAATAGAGACCATTTGAAGTATACTGCGAAAACATGCAAGAAACTCGCTCGTAGCATTTTCCATACAATGGCTAAGTATGGTCCGAAATTAGAGAATGAGCAATTAATTTTAGGGAATTATGTGGATATTGGTGTTGACCTTTTTGTAATGGCTTCCTGTTTGTCTTATGCTGAGTATTTAATGAATAAAAATCCTAATGATGATTCGCCACAAGATTTGGCTGATTTGTTCTGCAAGAATGCGCGCCAAAGAATAGAAAATAATTTCAAGGCAGTTAAGAAAAATCACAACTATATGTATAGGAAAGTCGGTGATAAATTGTTGGAAGGAAAATATCGTTGGTTAGAATTTGATGTATATGAAGGTTTGCCACCAAAGTATCGGGATTATGAAAAAAATTTACCAAAGTTTCCTGATGCAACAACATAAATATCAGTATTGAGAAGTATAAACTCTGGATAACTATGATGGTCGGAGAGGCTAACTATAGCCTCTCCGACAGTCTTATGTAGTGCAGTGCTAATTATATAAACCTTTGATTGCATTTAAACGGATTTTAAACAAATCGCAAAACATTTTAACAGAATCTTTTAAGGGGTGAACTCTCGATTCTTTGCGATTTCTCCAACGTGTAGGAACTTCTTTAATTTTAAGATTATGTTTTTCTGCAATAAACAAAATTTCAGCATCAAAACTAAACCGATTTAAGGTTTGTCTTGGGAAAATAATTTGAACAGCTTTTTTAGTAAAGCATTTACATCCACATTGTGTATCCTTAAAGTGAGTTAATCTAAAAAATCGTAGAATAAGATTATAAATTTTTCCCATGAGTTGTCGATAGAAAGGTTGAGAAATTTCAATTATTGATTCAGGTAACGCTCTTGAAGCTATGGCTACATCATAACCTTGTTGAATTTCATTGATAAGTTTTTGAGTTTCTTCAATAGGGGTAGAAGCATCTGCGTCATAAAAGCAACAAATATCTCCATTGGCATGATGAAGCATGGCTTCTTTGACAACTTTACCTTTTCCCTCGTTTGTGGTAAATTGAATAACTTTGATTTGTTCAGGATATTGTTCCGCCCAATGATTGGCTTTCTGGACTGTGTCGTCCTTACTACCGTCGTCAGAGATTATAATTTCAAAGGAAAAAGATTGCTTTTTCAAATACTCAAATACATAGTTTAAAGTTGCTTCAATTTGATGTTCTTCATTGTATGTGGGGATTATTAAGGAAAAATAAGGCAAAATAAAAACTCCTTTACCCCTCAATGTTGTTAGTATTCAATTGCAAAATATTAAATCAGTTTCTAATTATTAGTTCTTAGTTCGCTGGTTGGTACCATACATTTCTATAACGAACAGGGTCACCGTGGTCTTGAAGCATAAGCACACCTTTGGGTGTTTCCTGCTCACTTACACCACCTGGGGTCGGTCCTTTAAGTTCTACATTGTCATGAATAAGGATGCCATTGTGATATACCGTAATGAAAGCGTTTTTAATTTTTTTGCCATTCTCGTCGAATTTAGGACCTGTGAAAGTGATGTCATATGTTTGCCACTGTAATGGAGGTAGGGAAGCACAGACTTTTGGTGTCGCCGCTTTATAGATGCCTCCACAAAGATTATCCGCAGGTAAATCACCAAAACTATCTAACACCTGGACCTCGTATCTTCCAAAGATATAAACGCCACTGTTACCTCTTGCTTGGCCTGTCTCGTTAGGCATGAATGGACACATGAACTCAATATGGTATAACCCGTCTCCGTATTCTTCTTTTGTCCATAAACTTGTGGCTACTGTTTTAGCGGAACCATCTTCAACTAACTGCCAATGGGGTTTTACATCCCATTTATCTAAACTTTTGCCATCCATAAGAACAACAGCCCCTTCTGGTGGTTGTTGCCCTAACGTAGGTGATGTTAGAAAAACACGTTTGAGTTCGAACGTGGCTTTCTCTTTTCCTTGTTCAATGGTTCCTTTAAATGTTTCGTTCTTTATTTGTCCAAGAACCTTTCCTTTACCACCATAATTCTTCCCAAAATCTACATCACCATCAAAATTGATTTCCGCCATCTTTTTTGCTTTTTCCTTGTCTTGTTCCAAAATTCCAGCGGGTCCAGAAGGTGCTTTCATCCCTTTTATTTCTACACGTTGTTCAGGCTCATTCCCTTGGGAGAAAAGGAGTAGGCAACGATAACGACCATTTCCCTGGGCTATTACTTGGGCTTTGAAATTTTTACCTTCCCATAGTTTTCCACTTATGCTTCCTTGATAATTACCCATAACATAATCATCACTTTCCTCTGCATATATTGCAAGAGTTGACAAAAGAGCAAATGCAAGTAAAATGGAAATTAAAAAATGAGATTGTACATATTGCATGTATCGGTCCTCCATAAAATAAAAAGTTAGTTTTTAGAAGTAAAAAACACTTACCGCTTTATATTTTAAGACGATTGATGTTTAAAATGAAAATTTGTGTTTATAATTTTGAAGTAAGCCGTTTAATTATCTGGTGTTTTATATCTTTTTATATTTGAATAAATGTATATTTAGGTAAATGTATATATACAACAACTGACCTTTTATTCTGTTTTTTATAGACTTTAATAGGATAGAAATAAGAGATGTGGTTAGGGTTTTATATTCATTATGGATTGTAAATATAAAACGATGTTTTGCTTTTGACAATTGGCTTAAAAAAATTAAACGAGGACTTTCGAAGAGAATTACGAAATAATCTAATTTAGTTTTACGGATTATTTGAAGTATTTTTGGAAAAGTGGATATTGCAGAACGAAAATTAAGATGTTGTCCATCCCAAGGGAGAAAGACAATTTTGTCAGTTATATCTTTTAAGCAATCTTTTGGGAACGATTGTGGAACAAATATTAACAATTCATCTTCAGAATATTGTTCTCTTAAGAATTTTGCTGATTGCAAAAAATGTGGTCCATAACTATAAAACAAACCTATTTTCATTTATGATTCTCCTGTGTTGGCAAAGATTGTTCAATTAATGGAATATAATAATTGTTTACTATTTTTTCCCAAGTATGATTTTGAATGACATGATTTCTTGCATTACTACCTAATGTTATTCGTGTTTGGGAAGTATTTAAAAGGTTTTCTAATTCCTTTGCCAATGCAATGTAATTTGAAGGTTCGAACAGGATACCCGTTGAATTGTGTTGTATTATTTCTGATAATCCTCCAATATTACTGGCACAAACAGTTCTTCCAGTCGCCATTGATTCTAATACAACTAAACCAAATGGCTCTTCCCATAAACTTGGCACTACACAAATATCAGCGATTGCATACATTTTGAGTAGTTGTTCATGGGATAGCCAACCAGTAGGGATAAACCATTCATTGTACAAAGATATATTGAAAGAGGTAAGGTATATTTTAAAATCATTTCTTTTCTCTCGAAGTCGTTTTCCTGCCTCAAATAAAATGGACATTCCTTTTGTAGGTTCATCACATCTGCCAGACATAAGAATTATTTTTTCTTCATTATCTTTTTTGGGTTTGGGTAAAGGTATTTGTAAAAAAGGCTCTGGTTCTATACCTCCTGGGATAACAACACTACTAATTTTATATTGTTCTAATTCTTTTTGGAAGGTTTTGTTATAAACAATAATTTTATCCCATTTTTGCACTGTATTGTGATAATTACGAATAAAATATAATGAATAGGCTTTGCTCCTTATATAATCTTTTCCCCAACTCGTTATATTTGAGGTTTTAATTTCATATTTTAATCCTTCTAAAGAACATTTTCGGCAATAATCAGGCGTTTCGAATATGCTTAACTTACATGGTTTTTGATGTTTAAATCGTAATGGGTTTCTTAAACAAAAAATTTCGTGTGCAAATATTCTCGAGATAAGTGGTATATGTGGGTAGTACATCTTTATCAAATGTGTGATGGGTATTTTTATAATAAATCCATGTTGTAGAAAAATTAGATTTGGTTTGAATGAGTCTAAATAGAGTTTAATACGATTGAATATTTCATAGGGGTTCCATTTATTTTCTGGAATTAAAACTCGCTCCGCTGGGAAAGGAAGCTGTGTTGGGTCAAATTTTCCACGGTCAGTAGCCCCGTCTTCTGCTATACCGATAAAGAGAAGAGGATAACCTTTTTCATGCAATTTTTTTAAGACATGATAAGTATCTACATCAGCACCGCCATTAGGTTTCCATGAAAAATTAAAATCTATAAATATTATTTTTTTCTCAGTTGCCAATCTATATTATCCTGTATCATTTTTTATTTTGGTTTATTAAAAATAAGTGGCTCATAGTAATCCTCAACTATTTTTTCCCATGTATAGTTTTTAATTACATGATTTCTTCCAGCTGTTCCTAAGTTGCTCCTTAATGTTTCATTTGATAATAGAGAGTCTAAATGAGTCATTAATATATTTTTATCCGTTGGTGGGTATAATAAACCTGTTTCTCCATGTAGAATGACAGATTTAAGCCCACCTATATTGCTTGCAATGATGGGTTTACTGGAAGCCATAGCCTCCAATGCTACGAGCCCAAAGGGCTCTTCCCATAAGCTTGGGATAACACAAATATCAGCGGTTGTGTATATAGAAGGTAACTCATAATGACTATACCAGCCAATAAATTTTACCCAATCGGGGTAACCTGTACTCCATCCCGAGGTGCATATAAGTTCAAAATCAATTCTTTTATTTCTTAATTGTTTGCAGGCTTCGTATAGTACATGAAATCCTTTAACCTCATCTTCGACGCGACCAGGGAATAGAATTTTCTTTATATCATGGCTGTAAATATTCGTATTTTGTGATGGATGGAACATCTGTGTATCAACACCACCTGGGATAATCCTCGTATTGGGATGGTAACATTTCCAGCAATTTTGCATAGTATCAGAGTATACGATCACTTGTTTTACTCTACTTAATGAAGATGTTAATATGTTAAGATAGTTCGTCTTATATGCTTTGGTTAGAATATATTCTTCAAGCCATGCATTGAACTGGTAAGATTTCAAACTTTCTTTTTGGTGGTGAAGGAAACATTGACGACATACATCTGTAGTGGATAAATAATCAAGAGGGCATGGTTTGTTGTTTCGGTATTTAACAATGTCTTTGTGACACAAGAGTTCATAAGCGTATTGACGCCAGATGATTGGAATAGAAGCATCCTTAAAAAATAGGGTGATAATGGGTTTTAGAAAAAAGCTATCCCCGATTATAAGAATATCGGGATTAAAGTCGGATACTGAATGAATAAAATAATCTTTTATTGTTTTTAGTGAGGATGTTTTGAAATTTACATTTAACTTTTTTGTAGGGAAAGGAAGTGTCTCTGGGATAAATACCCCTCTTGTTAGTTTTGTTGATGATAAAGATAGAAGCAAGACATCATAGTTCTTTTTGTGAAGTATCGAGAGGATATTAAAAACATCGACATCCGCACCTCCTCTGGGTGGCCAATTAAATAATGTGTCGATAAAACATATTTTCATAGTTCTATTAGTTCTTGATAATTATCTATGTTGTAATGAGCCATACCACTGGCTACCCCCATGGTCAAGGTGTAATACAACAACATTGTTTAGTCGATGTTCAGGACCGAATGTTTCTATGATGGATTTACCAAAGAACCAATCTGCTCCTTCAAAGTGATTGAATTCTGGATAGGTAATTTTGTTAAAGACCTCTTTTCGACAGCACTGACAGAAGCCGATTGGAATACCCTGAGCTTCTTTTCTTCTCCATTCGCCTGGGCTATTTAGTAATTCTTCATACTGTTCCCAGGGTTTTATCAAACCTAAGATTATCTTAGAAGTCGTCTCAGGTGATAACATTTTTCGACCATCGGGAGCAACAAATAAAGTAGAAGATTCCACTTTATTTAATTCTGCAAAGAAGTTGGGTGGTACTACAATGTCTGCATCTAATAAGACAATCCAATCCCCTGAGCATAATGGTAAAGAAGAATTGATGAGTACACCTTTTGATTTCCAGAAACTCTGATTGAAAGGTGAGCGGATAATTTTAATTTCTGGGAATGTATTTTCAAAACAATTTATGATGTCATCTGTCGCATCCAATCCTGGGACATAGGCTATGACCACCTCTATTTGTGCAGGCTTTATATTGGTTTGATGAACAAGGCTTAGCAAAGATGCTTTTAATCGGTTTGCATAACGGGAGCAAACATAGAGTACCGAAAACGTTGCTTTCCTCTCCTCTTTATGTTCTTCAATCTGTTTCCATAGTGTTATCCCTTGAGTAACAATTTCACCATCTATGTTCCAAATGGATATTCTCGGTTCTAATATCCCAGGAAGTCTTGTCGGGACAAAAGCAGAGTTTGCGAATTCTGTTGGAGCAACAACTTCATTGTCTCTGATAAGGATATAATAGCCATCTTTGTCAATATGTAAAGTAAGTTTATGGCTTTGAGCTATCATGGGGCAGACGAGTTTTATATGAGGTCCAAAACTAAATCCAATTTGTTCTGCAAAGCCACCTCCAAAGGTCACAGAGATAGTTAATGGTGGTTC
>JAIWNQ010000027.1 GCA_020216745.1 Candidatus Hydrogenedens sp. | reverse complement strand
AGAATAAATTATTTAAGGGGGAGGAAAGGAAACAAAAGAGATAGTCTTTGACGTGTTGATAAAATGGCTCCATCGAAATTAGCATTTGTAATGATGGCTCCTTCAAGATGAGCGTCTTTTAAAAAGGCATTGGATAAATTTGCTCCAGACAAATTTGATTCCCTTAAATCTGCCTGAGATAAATTTGCCATGAAAAAATCAGCTTCTCCTAAATATGCCTTTCTGAAATTACACCTGGTTAAATCGCAGTTTCTAAATTTAGCCCGATAAAGATTACTTTCTGAAAAATCAAATTGGTGCATGACTTTGTTAGAAAAATCTATTTCGTTGAGTATTGCACATGAAAAGTTACTTCCGTCTAATAAAGAGTCAATTATCTTTACGTAGGTTAAATCTGCATAACTAAAATTTATATCTCTCAAATCACACTTAATAAACGATACGGAATGAAGATAGGCTTTCCGAAAATTTACCCTACGTAAATCAACTTCACTAAACACACAATGTCTTAAATCACACATTCTGAAATTGATACCCACCAGATTCCTCTTTGAAAAATTTAATCCACTTAAATCAGGGGAAATTGCTGGGTCACTATCTCTCCATTGGTTCCAGATTTCAATTCCAGATTCAAGTATTTTTACATGCTCTTTATATGCCATAAGATAACAACTTTAATTAGTATTAACTAAACCTTTGATATACATATTAATTATATTTATTTGTCAAAAAAGATTATATATTAAAAGTAGAATTGAAAATCAAAATGGAACAGCAAATAGAGATAATAATGATAAATTATGTTTTGTTGTCGGGAAGGATTGAAGCGGTAGTTATACGATTAAATACATTGAGACAAGGGCACGTTGTTTCTATTTGAAGGTGTTCTCCAGTAGTTACGGATTCCTGAATTTTTTCCATAATATCAACAACATGTCTGGCTAATTCACCATTCGCTAAAAATTGCCTCTTCTCTTGTATTGCAGTTGCCATATCACTTATGCCGATACCTCGCATATTAGTGAAAATGTCATAACATGTAGGTACTTCCTTCCACTCTTTCATATATTGATTATAATAGTAAGTAGTCCCAAAGAATTGGTTAGGGTCAGGTAAGGAGAGAGAGCCTTTTTCACCGTAAATTTCAACATAAGGCAAACGATGAGCCCATGTATCAAAACTAACAATAAGTGTACATATAATATTATTTTCAAAACAAAGTGTTGCATGAATATGGGTTGGTATTTCTACTATTACCTTTTCACCAAATTTTGGCATACTTGTAGTAAGTCGTGTATCAAAAGATTTTTTTCCAACAGCAAATACAGATTTTACAGGTCCAAGAAGATAAATGAGAACTGTGAGATAGTAAGGACCCATATCAAACAAAGGACCGCCTCCTTTTTGATAGTAAAATTCAGGAGAGGGATGCCATGATTCATGACCATGGCAAAGCATAAAAGCAGTGGCTGAAAGAGGTTTACCAATCCAGCCATCATTGATTAGTTTCTTTGCTGTTTGCCAGCTTGCACCTAAAAAAGTGTCTGGAGCACATCCGACGAATAACGAGTTCCTGTTAGCAATTTCTAATAGAGTGGTTGCGTGTTCATTTGTTAGGGCAAGAGGTTTCTCGCTATACACATGTTTTCCATGTTCTAATGCTTTTAATGAAACCTCAAAGTGAGATGACGGAATTGTTAAATTAATGATTAAATCAATGTTGTCAGAATCAAAAACGTCATTTGTGTCATATACATTTAGATTGTATTGTTGTGCTTTCTCTTCGGCTTTTTCTCTAAGGATGTCCGAACATCCCATTAATTTTAAATTTGTAAAACGTAGTATATTCTTTATATAAACATCAGAAATATTGCCACAACCGACAATAGCACAATGGATAGGTTTCATTTTTAGTCCCTGAAATGAAATGGTTTATTTTTCACAGATATAAACATGACAGGGAGGAAAGTTTTTTAAGATGATAGGTGAACGACTGCATTTATTGTTAAATTTTTTAGGTAGTTTACCTTTAAAAAACTTTTTACCAGAAGGAACCCAGGGACTAAAGAAATAAGCAAATGTTAAAAATGTCCCTTTTTCACGTAGACACACATAGGTCGCATTAAGTAATTTATTCTGGAGTTCATCTTCAAATCGTGTCCAGGGTAGGCCAGAAATGATAACGTCACAATAGTTATATCCTGCCTCATTTAAATATTTCATTGTATTCTCAGCAGAATCCTGAACGACATGTACCTCGGGACATCGTTCCTTTGTCGCTTTCGCAAAAACTGGATTAATCTCCATCGCAAGAAAATAAGCAGATGGATTTTTCTTCTTTTGAATATATTCGGTAAAGACCCCTGTTCCAGGTCCAAACTCTACAATTACTTTTGCATCTTGTAAATTTGCCAGATCAGTAATACAATCTGCCAATGCAGGACTACTTGGAGCAATTGCACCTGTTGTTTTGTTCGCTCTAAAAATTTCACCCATAAAAGTCCAGAACGACATTTTTTACCTCCTCATGAAATAAATTTTTATTATTGATACTTTATTATAATAGTTGACATGTTATTTATGGTAATGGATGGAATAAAAATAAAATAAATATTATTGATTCATTTCCAAATTTATGCTATAATTATAAATAAAGGAAGATATGATTAAACTTAAAGTAAAAATAGTTGCTATTTTAATCATCGGGGGGTTGTTTGGGGGAACGTTTTTACATTCAGAACACATCAATTTAGATATAAATAATGATGGGAAGGTAGATGTTTGTGATGTTCAACAGATGATTGCAGGGATTGTTTCATATAATATGACATCTATCCCCGATATAAATGGTGATGGTAAAGTTGATATACAAGATTTGCAAATTCTTATAAAAAATCTGGGTAAGAAGCAGGAAAGAATAGTAAAAAATGAAATAGGATATATCTCAATATCACAACGATTTATTAAAGATAACTCGAATTTCAAAAATATCAAAATGAAAACACCACAAAACAACAGTGGGGAAAGTCTTTCAAATGATAATTGGAAAAGGGTGCTAATGGAAAAAGAAAAAATGGGGTATGAAATAGTATGTGGGCTTAACACTGAAGGAGCAAAATATTTTGCTTTTCATCTCGGTTCTTTATCCCCTCCGCAAATATAAAAATTTGTATTATTTGATCTTTTAATTTTAGGAAATTTGTGATAAAATAAATATATGAACTTAAATTGATGAAAATAAAAATTAACAAAGGAGATAAATATATGAACAAGATTACAACATTAACAATGATTGGGTTTATGATGGTACTGTTGTCGCCATGGGCTCAAACAGCCACAAACCCACCCTGTCCATTGCCAAATGACCCTAATGCCATATTAGATATCATCTGGCCTCTCGTTGATACTAATGGAGATGGAGGCTTATCACTGGCTGAATTGTCAGCATTATATCCTGTTCCAGAACAGTATTTTACTATGTTTGATACTAACAGAGATGGCAAAGTAGACCGTCAAGAATTTCAGCCGATAATAGCATTGCTACAGGTATATTTACCTGCTGGAATTCTTTCATTAGTAGACACAAATGGAGACGCCTTAATTCAATATGAGGAAGTATCTGCTTATGTTTCATCAGACCAATTCAAAATGTTAGATAGAAATATGAATGGTGTTATTGATTGTGAAGATGTGGGAGAACCACCCATTGATATAGAAGGTGAAACATGGGAAGGCGAAATTATCATAGAAGGAGAAATATGGGAAGGAGAAGTTATCCCACCAGAAACAAACCCCTGCGACTGGGTTGATTTAGCAATTAGTAGTTTTGACGAATTAGACCAGAATAGTGATGGTGTAATTACAAAAGATGAGTTGAATTTCCCTATCATCTTGATCTATCCGCCTATTGTTGATTTTGATGTGCTATTTTCCGCATTTGATTTAGATTCAAATGGTGAAATAACGATGGAAGAACTGAAAGCATGGGCAGAAGAATGTGGATATAATGGTGGAGGAGATAATGGCGAATGTCCTTTACCAACGACAGATATTCGCTCTATAATCGAAATATTTTTCCCATTGGTTGATTTAGACAATAATGGGCAAATAAGTAAAGAAGAGATTGAAAAAATACTAACCATAATAAACAGATTTTTATCAGGTTACTCTCTTAATCTTACTGATAACTTAGACGAAATTTTTGCTATTGCTGATTTAAATAAAGATGGCGGATTAAGTATAGAAGAGATTGTCTTCGAATTAACTTTATTAGCTCCACAGGTTGGTATTGACCCAAACAATGTTTTAAGTATGGTTGACAAAAATGGAAATCAAATGATTGATTACGATGAGGTCTCACAATATCTTACAGAAGACCAATTTGCATCTATTGATTTTAATGCTAACGGTCTTATTGATTGTAACGATTTAAATACAGTTTTATATCTGTTAAATGGAGGTTGGGAAGGTTGGGAAGGTGAACCATCATTCGAAGGTGAAATACCTCTCGACCTATGTGCATTAGGACCTATCGCGTTAGAATATTTTGATATGCTCGATGCAAATAAGGATGGAAAAATAACAAGAGATGAACTTATTACAACGTTGACCGTTGTTTATCCTATTCCTGTTGACCCAGCCACAGTAGATATGTTATTTGCAGAATTTGATTTAGATGGGGATTCAGCTATTTCTCGTGAGGAAATACAGACCATTATTGACAGTTTATGCAATATAGTAATTGAAGGTGAACCCTGGCCTATCGAGGGAGAAATTGATATTCCGACAGACCCGTGCTTGATTGCCCCCATCGTATTACAGAGTTTCGAATATATCGACCAGAATGGTGATGGTGCAATAACTCTTGATGAAGTAACAGGTCCTGTGATTATGATTTATCCATTACCTATTAACCAAGAGTTAATTGTTGAAATATTTAAGAAATTAGATTTGAATGCAGATGAAAGCATAACAAAAGATGAATTAAATGAGATTATAGCGAATTGTGACGAAATAATCCCGATTGAAGGTGAAATCTGGCCACCTATCGAAGGTGAAATCGAAATTCCGAGAGACCCATGTATTATTGCACCAATAGTTTTAAAATATTTCGAATATATTGACCAGAACGGTGATGGTGCAATAACTCTTGATGAAATAACAGGTCTTGTGAGTATAAATATTACGTTGCCTATTGACAGCTCTATTTTAACTGAGATCTTTACACAATTCGATTTAAATGCTGATGGAAAGGTAGTCATAGAAGAAGTCAAGAAAATATTAGAAGATTGTAACATTGTCCCAGGTGGAGAAGGCGAAGTAGATATTCCAGATGTTTGGGACCCATGTAGATTAGCTCAATATTTGTTGAAACTATATGGAGAGATTGGTCAACAAGAAAGTGACCTTTCAATCGAAGATATTACAAATTTAATAAGTACTGCCCTTCAAAGCCCTATTGATATGACATGGCTTACAAAAGCCATTATGTTGTTAGACTTAGATGCAAATGGAACACTAACAATGAATGAATTACAGTCTATCATTGATAAGTGTACCAATGCATGGCAAGGAGGTACTGGTGAAAATGGGACTGGTGGACCTGGTGGACCTGGTGGCGAGAATCAGCCAACAACACTAATATTAGAACGTGCAACTACAAATAACAAACGTTATTGGCCTGGACAGTTAGTTACTGTAATATTGACAATTAGGAACCCACAAAGATTACGAATTTCTGCTTTGGGATTACAAGAGACACTCCCGACTGGGTGGGAGTTACAATCTATAATCGAAACAAGTGGGGCTTCAGTTGCTCCATCACAAGGTGCTACTGGAACCCTTGAATTCGCATGGATGAATATACCACCATTCCCAGTAAAAGTTGCTTATACAGTATTAGTGCCAAACGATGCAGATGGAACTGCTGTATTTAGTGGACAGGTTCTCTATAGAACTCCCGATAGTGAAGAGTTAAGGTCACCTGTCTGTGAAACAGTGTTATTAAAAGGTTGGGCTCCAGAACAAGCACATTCTGCAGACTCAAATCGAGATTGGGCCATTTCCTTAACAGAAATGTTACGAGTTATACAGATGTTTAATTCTGGTGGTTATGGATGTGATGAAACCTCTGAAGATGGATTTATGCCAGGTGAAGGAAAACACAGAAATTGTAGACCACATACAGCGGATTATCGTATTCAGGATTGGAAAATTGACCTCTCTGAACTATTACGACAAATTCAACTGTATAATGCACCAGGTAAAGGCTATATTATACAAGAAGGTACAGAAGACGGATTCGCTCCACTTTTAAATTAAAGACCATTACACATTAGATATATCGGGAGATAAAGTTAAACTTTATCTCCCTTTTTTATTTTAGTTAAAAATCCTGAAAAATAGAGATATTTTGAGGTGCTATATCTTTTCTTATGTAAACACTACATAACCCACCAGAAGAGAAAGGATACCCAGAAGCCTCCTTTATCGCTAACTCACCTGATAGAAAAATTCCATCACTTTTGATAAATGTTTTTAATAGTCTCTCTAAAATAAGAGGTGTGAATCCTGAGGAATAACATGTGAAAAATACAAATAAAGGTGAATAATTACATAGTATCATTAAATCTTCAAACAAGGCAGATATATGTTGTTCTAACTTCCAAACCTCATTTTTAGGTCCTCTCCCGAAAGAAGGAGGGTCAAGAATAAAACCATTATACGTTTTGTCTCGTCTAACTTCTCTTGAAACAAATTTTTTTACATCTTCAACCATCCATCGGGCAGAACTATTATCAAGATTATTTAAAACCATATTCATTTTAGCGAGTTCCACCATCCCTTTTGATGAATCAACATGACAAACATTAAATCCTTTTTTCACACATGCAACTGTGGATAAGCCAGTATATGCAAACAAATTTAATACGTTGATATCGCTACTATTTTCTACTTTGAGATTTAACAAAAGATTCCATAAATGATAATGTTCTGGGAAAAAACCGATATGACCAAAGCCAGTTAACTTTGCATAGGCATGAAGGTTTTTTATAGAAACTGGAAATTGTTGGGGTATTAACCTTCGATATTCCCAGTGCCCTCCACCTTCAGATGAACGAAGATATATTGCGTCAATATCTTTATTCCACAGCTCTGGAAGACTTTTGGGATAACATGCTTCTGGTGCTGGACGTATAACTTTATAAGGTCCTATCTGTTCTAACCTAACTCTATCACCAGAATCAATTAGTTGATAAGAATTATTATCATCCAGGTAATTTTCCAAAGTTTTTGAGTTCATAATACTTAAAAAAAGCAATTAAAAATTTTATATTTATTCCTGTTACTTGAAAATACTTTTGTAATATATTATACTAATATTGGAGACTGGGGTTGGGAAAACAATTTAATAAGGAGAAGAGCGTATGAAGAAGTACATTATTGGTCTTATTGTCGTTGGTGTCATTGTCGCATTAGCATTCCCTATCGTAAATCTTATTGTTGGACCACCTGTCGGAACAACAATAACAGACAAAAAAGTAGATGACCCAACGTTTGCAAAAGTATTACCTATATTAGAAAAAAAGTGTGTGAATTGCCATACAAAAGAATATAAACTTCCATTCTATGCAAACTTCCCTATTGCTAAAGGAATTATAGAAGCAGATATTAAATTGGGCTTATTCTACATGAACATGCTAAAGGAACTTTTCCCTGGAGAAAACAAACCACCTACAGAAGTAGCATTAGCAAAAATTGAACACACAACATTAATGAATGAAATGCCTCCATTACGATACATTGCTCTTCATTGGGATAGTATGCTCTCAAAAGAAGAACAAAACTTAATTTTAACCTGGGTAAAGTCTACGCGAGCCAAACACTATGCCACAGAAGGTATTCCTGAAAACTTAAAACAAGAAGTTGTCCAACCTTTACCTCAAAAGGTAGATGTAGATGAAAAGAAAGTGGCACTTGGAAATAAATTATACCATGACAAAAGATTGTCTAAAGATAACACCCTTGCCTGTGCTGGGTGCCATGATTTAGCAACAGGTGGTGTTGACCGCAAAAAGTTTTCAGAAGGTGTCGGCGGAGCCATTGGACCTATTAATGCTCCCACTGTTTATAATGCACTATTTAACTTCGTTCAATTCTGGGATGGCAGAGCAAAAGATTTACAAGAACAGGCAGATGGTCCTGTAAATAATCCAATTGAAATGGCTTCCAATTGGGAAGAGGTAACATCTAAATTAAATCAAGATGCAGAATTCACACAGGCTTTCCTTGAAGTCTATCCATCAGGATACAATAAAGACAACTTTACAAACGCCATCGCAGAATTTGAAAAGACCCTTATAACTCCCAATTCTCGATTCGACCAATTTTTATTAGGGAAAGCAGATGCCCTGAATGCTGAAGAAAAAGAAGGATATGCTCTATTTAAAAAATATAGATGTGCCACCTGTCATGTAGGCAAAGCTATGGGTGGGCAATCCTATGAAAAGATGGGCTTGAAAGCAGATTATTTCAAAGATCGTGGTGGAGAAATAAAAGAAGCCGATTTGGGGAGATATAATGTAACGAAAAACGAAGAAGATAAACATAAATTTAAAGTGCCATTACTTCGCAATATTGCAGTTACACAACCATATCTTCATGATGGTTCTACCGATGACCTACAAAAAGTAGTGAATATCATGCTGAAGTATCAGGTAGGAAAACAGATACCAAAAGCAGAAGAGGAAAAAATTACAAAGTTCTTAAAGACCCTAACAGGGGAATATCAAGGAAAATTACTCCAATAAACAAATACGTTTTCTAATTGATAGAATGAAATAACTTTATAATTAGTATCAAGTAATAAAAAATAAACGTATGTGATTCTTCTTCAATTTGGAAGACATAAATTTAGAATGGGCGAATATATATCCGCCCATTCTATTTTCACATTATATATAAGCATGTAATAATTCAGCTTGGTTAATTAAAAAAAGGCATTTATTAAATAAACATACCTATAACTTCCGCCATACCTGCATTTACAGGAGGAGTTCCAGCACCTGTCGGGTTTAATGGGTCTTCTGCCACATAACGGATAAATTCTACATGCCCATCCATATAAAGCACATTAGAACCTCCTGGAATATGATTAAACCCTTCTGGCTTGGTTGAAACATGGTCAAGCATAATCCATACGGAACTCTGTGCTTGAGCAGAAGCAGCAGGGTTATTAATATCCGTAATTAAGAACCTTTCAATACCTTCTCTAAGTCTATATACCACATTCCCTCCGCCATTCCCATTACCTGCTGTTACAGGTACATCTTTATCAACAAGATTGGGCCATTGGGACGGATTCATAAAAACAGGAACGAGGGTATTCATTGCAAGTTCAACAACTTGACCAGGCCCAGTTACAGACTGATTAATTAATGGAGGAACTGGGGGTAGTGTCATCGGATTGTCTGTCGTTTTAGCACGGTCCAAAACCCAGCCAATATATATGTAGCTTTCATCTATCGCAGCTGCACCGTAATGCTCATTAGTACATAACCAGCCTGCTGTATTTTCTCCTGTTGCATCATTGGTAACATCTTTAATAGTACTTTGTGCATCAGAGGGACAAAAGATTATTGCAGGGTCAGTTAAATATTCAGGATACAAAGTCGTTAAATCAGGACCCATCGCAAGGAATACAGACCTCTGGAAAGTAGTGTATGTCGGGTTGGCGACATCGCAATCTCTGTAAATAGGTTGAGCACCTTCCCTTACGAGAATTCGTGGAAACCGTTCACCTTTCGTTTCATTGCAATACATCTTGAATACTAATCCCCACTGCTTCAAGTTATTCTGACAGCTTGACCTTCTCGCCGCTTCACGTGCCCTCGCTAACGCAGGTAATAAGATAGCCGCAAGAATTCCGATAATAGCAATGACGACTAACAGTTCAATTAGTGTGAAACCTTTCTTACTTTTCTTTATATAAAACCTCCTA
>JAIWNQ010000038.1 GCA_020216745.1 Candidatus Hydrogenedens sp. | reverse complement strand
TGTTCTACACAAAGGAGTGCTCTGTAACTCATTACGGCTAAAAGAAAACCAACGCACCGCTCCAGGCATATAGTGGGTCATGTGATTTTCTATCTCATAATCTTCAGGTTGAACTTCTTTCCATGGTTTTTCATGAAGCATTATTTGAATTGCATTATTGTATAACTCTTGAAATTGAGAATAGATATTTAAGTGTTCTTTTTCAACTTTATCTAAATAATATGGAGGTGATTTCCGAAATATTAACGGGTCTCTTATAATATCTCCATCGATAGGTTTCGGCGTAAATATTAGTTTTATAAAGTTATTTTTACCTTTGTCACAAACATATCTTAACGAGCAGGATGCACATTTTGTACCCCATTCCTTTTCCTTTTGCTTTTGGAGTTCTAATATTTTTTGCTCTAATAGTGTCGTATTTTCGGGAAGTGGTTGAGGTTTCTTCTTTGATTCCCAGTGTCGAGTTAATTTATGCCATGCCCATAGAGGGACGTATAAGCCAGGATGATTGAGTATCCATGGCAAAACTAACTGGTCAATACCGCTGTGAAATGAAGTTTTTTCTCGTATCTTCATTTCCAATATTTTTCTAATTTTGGAGGCTTTGAAATTCCATAAAAGTTGAGCGAGTTCAAAGGAGGATTGAAGGTAAAATTCAGTATCGGAGAAATACTGTTGTGTGTTGATAATGGCTGGAAATAATTGCGGTTCGACAAGACAATAAGGAATTCCTAAAATGTTAACTGGAACATTTGAATGGTAAAATGTTTTGCTTATTTTAGCCCAATCTTTTATTGTTTCTTGATTTATTTCTATGTTTTTATTATTTATGAATGGATATTTATGAACAAATGTAATTGAGGCAAACGTTTTAAGTACTTCTATAATATCTTCTTCTGATGAGTTTAGATTAAAAGGAAATGGATAAACACAGTAAAGCCGTATAGGTATGTTTAATTCATTACCTATATGTGCCCAGTTTTTTAATTGGTCTAATGAGAGATTTGTAGCAATTAGAAATATATCAAGCAAATTAAAGTTTTTAAGATTTTCAATATTCTTAGGCGGTTCGGTAAGATTTGTTCCTAAGGAGACATTACATTGAATAATGTCATTTATAAATTGTAAAAGATTTTTTATATTTCCAATGTCCTCATGTGAACCTGAAAAGAAATCGATTTTATCTACCTTAAAAGAGTCATAATTAACACGAGCCCATTTTTTTAAGTCTTCTAATGGTATGATTTCATTAAATCGGTTATATTGGAAGATAAAACCTCGTTTTGTTCGCATCTTTTTTGTTATTTCAAATTCTTGACTCATAGACTTTTATTTGATTAACGATTTTAATTGTCTAATTGAATTGTATAATTTTGGAAACTGGTTTTGAGTATATATTTTAGCTAAAAGCCATTTTCGTTCCCATTTCCATTTTCCTTGGGGGTTCATGGCTTTATCTCTAAAAGTCTGATTCCAAAAATAACAGACCGTGCTACAACCTTTACAGCCATTTTCGCCAATGGCTTTTTCAATTTCATCTTTAATTACTGGACTGTTGATAATGTCATCCAATAAAGTAAAATTTATATTCCTTGTTTCATCTTTTTCCCATATCGGATAATGCCAACAAGGGACTACCCAACCTTCTTCATCAATGCCAATATGAGATTTGGGAATAGAACAATTTTTACCAGGATGCATAATTAAATCGGGATAACGAAAGCTGAGTTCAAATCCCTTAATCATGTCTTTTGATAAAGAGACATGTCGACGTTCCTTTTTATCTCGTTCTAATATCTCATACAGTTGATTGATTGCAATTGGAATAAGTTCCATAGGGACTAATTCTTTTTGATGATACGTCTCGGTAAAAGAAAAGCCATGCCAGACGAGGGGGTAGGATTTAAAATACTCATAAGTTTCAATAGATTTATCATAATTGCTTTTTTGTATCACTGTATTAATAGCCACCTTGGCTCCTTTTTCGATGAGAGATAAAAATGCTTCATTAGTCCGTTCAAAAGTCCCTTCACCACGAATGGAATTATGTACTTCACCGACACCATCAACAGAAATATTCAGAATAACATTAGGGTGATCAGCATAATACTGAATATCTTCACGTGTAAATCGTGTCGCATTTGTAAGTACCCATATTTCAATAGAATGTTGAGATAGTTTGTCAATCATCTCTTTGAGATAGGGTAAAAGGGTAGGTTCACCACCTCCAATAACTACACGTTGAAATTTCTTTCGGATTGCAAAATCAGAGATGTGGAGTAGTTGTTCTCGTGAGAGAGTTTTCTTCTCTCTCGAAACTACAGGGCACATTCTACAGTTAAGGTTGCAACACGAAGTCACGCAAACTGTTATTTGTTCCCAGTTATAAAATTCGTCTGCCATTGTTTCTTAATAGGTAAAGTTATTAAAATTGTGATTGAAATTACATAAAGTATACCATTGAATATTAGTTGAATATAAAATAGAAAAGATATGAAACCTTGAACTGCTGAGATTTTTATGGCTTACGAAAAGGAAAGTTCTCGATTAATTCATTGGCAGGTTAGTAAACAATTAGAATTAACAGAAATTGTTTTTTTTCTAACAAACCGATGCAATCAACGTTGTTTAACGTGCTGGCAATGGGAGGAGGATTTTAAATCCGTAGGGAAAGAGCTCTCTGATGAAAAGTGGATAGAATTACTTTATGATGCTATCGGATTAGGTGCTCAGCATTTATATATTGTTGGCGGTGGAGAACCTATGGTTCGTGGAGCATTAGTCTTAAAATTAGCGGAGATAGCAAAACAACATGGGATGTTCTGTGTCTTACATACAAATGGGACACTGTTAAAAAGGGAGCAAATGGATAGATTCATCGAATTAGGTTGGGACCAAATTATTGTGAGTATTGATGGGCCCAGTGAGGCAATAAATGATGCAATACGAGGTGAGGGGACATTTAAAAAAGCAGTGGATAGTTTGAGTTATATAAATGAGCATCGGTGTTTTAAGCCACATCCGACTCCTGATTTGGGAGTTAACGTTACAATTACGAATAAGAATTACATGTATATTGAGGAAATGGTGTCTTTAGCTTCAAAAAATGGTTGTGGAGGAATTCATGCTACTCTTGTACAACCTTTTAATAAAAATGCTGAACAGTTTGTATTGAGTGACACTGAACAGAATGAGTGTATTATGTATTTAGAAAAAGCAAAGAACATGGCTGAAAATTTAGGAATGTATCACACATTTGATTCAGTTTTAAAGAGTTTGAACATACATAATGATGAAGTGGAAAAAGAATATGTGAAAGAAAATGGTATTAGAGAAGAAAAAGGGGAATTTATTGACACCTATTGTTTTGAGCCATTTTTATCTATGACTGTTTCTGCAGATGGCAAAGTCAGCCCTTGTTGTATGTTTTGGAATGAACAAAACCCTTCGGTATTGGAGTATTCGCTAAAAGAAGTCTGGGAAGGTGAATTTTTTAAGTTGCTGAGAACACAACTTCAAAAGAACAAAGATAGTTTGCCAGATATATGTGTTCGTTGCCCTTCTCAGTTGAGGAAAAGAACAGAGGGTATTAGAAATGAATTAATTCAAAAATATATTAATACCACAAAGAACCCAATATTATTGGCTCAGCGATTTGTAAAAAGGCTACGAAATGAGGGCTTACAATCTGCATTTCAAAGATTAAAGGAATGGCTCTTTTTGCAGAAGAAAAAGATACAGTTATAGTTAAATCCAATGCTATTGTTTTTTGGAAACCTGTTTTTTGCCTTTTTTCCAGCCGAAGAGATGAGATAATCGCTGGCAGATAGTAAGAAAAACAATTTCGATGGTGTTTTTTAACGGAAGGTTTTGTTGGGAGCATTTGTTTAATTGGTACTTTATATCTCGAATACCGCTTCGTATCCCTGTAGTAGGGGGTACCATTAAATAACCAGGCCAGTAGTTCTCATAAGACGGCATGTTCGATGGGTTTGGGTATAATTCGTCCATATTCAGTTCACGGTGGAGAACAATACTGCAACCGTAGCCGTAGTTATACCATGTACGTAAGAAAGAACGGAAATTTGTATCAAAGTCATGATACACAATAGCATCTTTTTGGTAAGCAAACCGCCAACCTTTTTTCCATAGATGAATGCTTGCAGAAATGTCCTCTCCACCTGGGTTACGTATGTCTTCAGCAAAACCACCGATATCTAATAAAGGTTTTTTTATGAAGGAACAATTACACGTAACTAAATAGTGAAGTTTTTCTGGGGGTTCTAATACATGATGGAATAAAGAATGTCTTGCAAAAACGGAGGCTTCTGATACTGCTTTTACACGTCCACCTACACCAACAATTTTATTATTGGGGTCAAGTGTTGAAATTAATTTTTTTAGCCAGTGTGGGTGTACTCTACAATCCGAGTCTGTAAATGCAACGATTTCTCCATCCGCTACTTCTAAACCTTTGTTACGAGCAATACCAGGACCGCTGTTTTGTTTTAGTCGTATATATCGGAATTTATATGAATGCCATTTTTTTGACCATTCATGACAAACTTCGGGAGTTCTGTCAGTTGAGGCGTCGTCTACAATAATAACTTCATAAGGTTCATCATATTCAAGTGAATCAAAAGATGTAAGTAGGTGGTGCAACCGTTCAGAATCATTGTAAGCAGGGACTATTATAGACGCTTTGATTTCACTCATATTGTTATTTCATCCTGATTACTATCTTCTGGAAATGAAAATTGAATACCTCCGTCGAAAAGTAAATGAGAACCAGTCTGTAAATTGAAAACAGATTTTTGTTCAGGTGTTGCAATTGCTTGTATTATTCGCGCATGAAGTGAATATTCAGGGTTAATTGCAGACATTCGGAATGAATTTTTTTGGTGTGTAAATAAAAAAACGTTTGGTAATTTATTACCTATTGCATATATATATTCTGATGGGTTGTAATTTTTATTTAAATGAATATATTCTATCTGTTCTGGCGGAATTTCAGTAAATTCCCCTGTTTCGAACGATGTTTTCCAGTGTTGATATGCATATATAAGACCAACGGAAATGTTATATTCTTCTAATGATAGTGGCTCCTTAACAATGAGCCATATTTTTGAGTATAGGAGATTTTCTTCGGTTTTAGGAAGTAATTCCCACTTTAAGCGGATCGGAAAGCGTTGGGATTCTCCTTCCCATATCCATGTGTCATTTTCTTTATATGGTGTGTTCCATAGAAATGTTTGGCTGAGAAACCACATCCCCTGTAGTCGAAATTGAGTATGGAGATGGACTGCTTGAGTAAGAAGTTTTTTATCTTTTTTTGATATGAATTCAATAAATCCTTCCCCTAATCTTGCTTCAATGTCTTTTAGTGTAATGGTTCGTTGTTGTATCCACGCTGTTTTCCATGCTTCATATTCTGCTTTTTCAGCGAGAGAAATTCTTATGTTCCCGATTTTATGTTCACCCATTTGAAGAAGTGAACTTGTCTCGGGAATTTGGAGATGACAACATATAAACCTTGACCTTCCTATATAGTCAGTATTGCCAATGGTTAAGGATGAACCTGGTTCAGAGGTTTCAAATTCTATTTTTAACAGAGGATATTCATCGGAGTTTAGGCTGGTTAATAGAAATGTAGAATTTTCACCAATTTTAGGTGGAACCATTGTTGTCCAGCCAAGATTTCCAGGGACAATCGGAGCAAACTTATTCTCATTTCCATTGTAGAAAAAGTGGTCATATATCTCTGGAAGAAAAATACGGAATTCTAATGCCTGTATTGGTATTTCTTTATTTAATTTATATCTTGCATTTAATTCAATATGTTTATTTTTAATTTCAACGTTCCATTTCCATTCCACAGGTAAACGATAAAGCGTTCCTTGGGCTATTAAGGATTGATCTTCTCTTTCGGTTACAAGCCAGTCTCCCATAGAAGATGGGTGAACTTGTTGTAAGTGAACGAGAACGCCTTCTATCCCTAATGGAGATGTAATTTCCTTTTTATCATGAAATAGGGAAAGTTTACCGTGGCTGAAAATCGCCTCAATATTTTTGTTTGGTGAGGAAATCGTATGAATTCCCTCTGCTCTGCCAATTTGACGTAGGTAATAATCAATGGTAGCGGAAACAGAACCGCGATCGATAAGTTTTCCTTTATCAAGTAAGAATACTCTATTGCATAGGGCGTTAACCGTGCCAAGGTCATGAGATACAAAAACGATGGTTTTACCTTGTTCACGAAGTTCACCAATACGCTGACGACATTTTCTCTGAAATTCCTCATCGCCTACGGAAAGCACTTCATCCACCAGAAAAATGTCAGGATTGACAAATGAGGCGACTGCAAAACCAATGCGAACATACATACCACTGCTATATGTGTCAACAGGTTGGTCAATAAATTCACGGATACCTGAAAAGTCTATGATTTGCTCAATAACCTCATTGACCTGAGCACGACGCATTCCTAAAAGGCCAGCGTTTAAATAAATATTTTCTCTACCTGTCAGTAAGGGGTGAAAACCAGCGCCTAACTCCAGTAAAGAAGCCACTCTACCATATACAATGACTCTCCCTTCGGTAGGTAGAGTTACGCCAGCGATGATTTTTAAAAGGGTGCTTTTACCAGATCCATTTTTACCGATAATGCCCACTGTTTCACCACGATAAATATCGAAACTAACATTATCGAGGGCACGAAAATGTTCACTTTTTTTACCACGTATCCAATCTAATACCCCTCCCTGTCCTCGCAGGTCTCTGAAACCTCTGCGGATTGGGTATTCTTTAACAACATTTTTTATTTCGATAATAGGTTCATTCATTCGTTACATATAATCGGAAAAAGTAGGAGATTGTTTTCTAAATATATAGATGCCAATAAGTAATGAAAATATACTAACACACATAGTATAGACTAAAAATGAAGGTTGAGGTGCTTTACCATAAAGAATACATTCCCTCAAATTTGTAAGTATCCCTACTATGGGGTTCAAAATGTAAAGATGATAGAACCAATTTGGCAAGGTTTGATTCTCGCATGCTCTTTTCACCCATTCTACTGGATAAAACACAGGTGAAGCATAAAAGCCAAAGGTTAATCCAACATTTACCATGTTACCTATGTCTCTGAAATGAATGTATCCAGCAGAAAGCAGAAGTCCTAATCCTGCTGATAGACAAAACAGAATTGGAAGGATAATGATAAGCCAGAGAACATTAATTGTAATTGTTCCTTTAAAAAACAAGTGAATGATGATAAGAGTTATGAACCCGATAGATAAATTGACCATAGGATAAATGATGGAGGAGAGAGGAACAACTTCACGAGGGAAAAACACTTTCTTTACAAGATTTTGATGGTGAATTAATGATAAGGTCGCTCCAGATACAGATGTTGAGAAATACTGCCAGAAAATTAATCCACATAGGATTTGAGTGGCCATTGGGATTTCAATGGTATCGGAGATAGTCAACCTCTGTTTGAATACAAATGAAAAAATAAAAAGGAGCAGTAACATCAACGTAATTGGCTCTATAATTGCCCATAAAAAGCCCAATATAGCATAACGGTATCTTGCTTTAATTTCACGCCAGACCAATCCCCATAAAATTTCCCTCGCTCTTATTAAGTCGATTAAAACGCGAGTAACTACTTTCTGGTCTTTACTATCATAATATATTTTATTTTTTGCTAAGTTCATATCCAAATCTAAACTATGGTTGATGTAGCCTTTTCTATTTTTTGAAACAAATAAATTATAATCAAAAAATAAGTTATATACTTTTTTAACAATGATTATAACTGAATTCTAACAGAATTTAGAATTGAGAAGAGATGTTTTTAATGTCTCCAGATGTGTATTAAACATTCTTACTATATCATGAAGGGGAAAGCGTAGTTTTAAAGATAAATTCAGGAATTCTTATATTTTGATAGTATATAGGTGTAAGAACGATATCATGTTCATTCTCAATGAAGTTTTGTCAAAGATACAATAAATAGATAATGTTATATTATATTATTTCATCTGCTCCTGTTTACGCATACCGCTTATAAGCGAAATAATTAAACTGAAAAAGAAAATATCAAGTAAGTATTTCCACCAATAGTTACTCTTTAATGATTTGCTACTGCATCCGCAACTATTTGTTTCTGGCTCTTCTGGTAAATCTTTGTTTCCTTCTTTATTTTCTTCTTTATTTCCTTCTCCTACTGTCCCTTCTCCTTCCATTCCTTCTTTATTTCCCTCTTCTATAGTATCAATTATCCCCTGGGTTGGTCCTAAGGAGCGTAGATATGGGTAACTTTGTCCGTCATCTATTGTCCAGACATTGTTGAAATCCCAACCTACATATGTGGCTTTTTGTTTCATTTCATTAGTTGTTTTACCTATTCCGCCGTCGGAAGTATTTAGTCCAGAAGTCGTCTTATTCCAATAAGAACTTGTTATTGTGCCTCCTTCGTTATAGCCTACTAACCCACCTAATTGTATAGAAGCTCCCTGAGCACCTGTCCCTTTCACTTGACCTATGGAATAACATCGTTGAATTGTGGAGGAATTATACCCTACTAAACCACCACCCAATAAACCTGAGTCTCCTTCGCTTCCAGGAGACACTTCACCATTTACAAAACTTGTAGAATAACATTCACTGATTATACAATTTTGGGAAGCACTGTCTTCATCTGATATGCTGTTAAAACCAACTAAGCCACCAACACTTGCGAATGTTATACCTGAAACACTCACGGAACCTGAAGAATAACATAGAGTTAATACTCCTCCATTTCCACCTATAAGTCCCCCTGCAAGAAGAAAATCTCCAGAGCTACTTACTGTCCCTATAGAATAACATTGCGTTATTGTTCCAAAATTAATACCTATAAGTCCGCCAGTAACTGGACCTCCCCCAGAACTATTTACTGTGCCTTTGAAATAACATTGCGTTATTGTTCCAAAATTAATACCTGTAAGTCCGCCAACAAAAGTGCCCGCTTCTTCTCTTCCTCCTCCATAACTATCAACTGTGCCTGTGGAATAACATTGAGTTATTGTCCCCAAATTTACGCCTGCCAGTCCACCTATAAACACATCATACATAGAGCCTTCCGTTATATCTATATTCTCTAACCCTAAATTATAAACCTCTCCTCCCTCATCTATTCCAGCAAATAAACCGACAAATCCTCCTGCAGGATTATTGGTATTGATGTATAACCCAATAATTTTCTTATTATTACCGTTAAATTTACCTGTAAAATATATTTCTGCATTAGCATCTCCAATGGGTTCAAAACCAGTGCCTCCATTCCAATTCCTTGTAGCAGTGGCATCTATGTCTTGTGTTAATTCATATTCGCCATTTAGCGGGTAAGCAGAGTCTTTACCAATTTTTTGTAATTTTTCAATTGTATCTATATATATTACTGCTTGTGCAGGTGGGACTATGAAAAATAAATAATAGATACTTAGAAGAATAATGAAAACAATGATTAGGTTTATATATCTATATTCCTTTTGAATATTAGCAAACGTAGACATTTTTGTTCTCCTTTTTTTGTCTATTACTTTACCAAAAATGTTACTGTTTAATAAAACAGCATCATAAAACGTATCTATTTGTTTATTTTTATATTTATATGTTTTAAAGTTTTAAAATTTTATACCTTTTTAAAATCATTTTTCAAATTGTTTTAAGATTCGTTGATTTGGTATATACCGAATTATTCGTTAAAAAGATGAGGACAGTCATCATGAAATAGAACTGATAACAGAGATATTTACTATTTGTTATTATAGTGGGTTACTTTTTGGTAAACTGGATATCTTAACCATATATTTTCACATTTAAGGTATATATAAGGCTATTAATGGTGAAACATATTGGATACAATGTTTAAAACAAGATTTTTTATTTATATAGGGATTTTTTTAGTTATAAGAATTTACATCACTATTTCAGGAGAAGGGCGTTATCC
>JAIWNQ010000037.1 GCA_020216745.1 Candidatus Hydrogenedens sp. | reverse complement strand
TTGTGTTTATTAATACAGTTGAGATATTTTCACAGCTATTTTATTTGGGTTGTGGAAATGGTGGTAAGGATTTCATTGGGTCGAAGGAACTTCCATCTCCACCAATTCCACTTGGTCCTGAAGGGGTTTGGACTGGTATTGGAGCCTGTTCAAGAGGGACTCCGCCAGGGGATAAGAATGGTTCTACGAATTTCTCAATGTCAAATGGAGCTTGTTGCTCTTCTTGCTTTAGAGGCATAATTTCCTCAGTAGATACTTTGAATTCGTTATCTTCTATTTTCACTTTCCATATTTTACGGTTCTTTAATTTTTGAGGTTTTGGTTTCTCAACAGGCCAGGTACGACGGAATTCATTAAAATAACAGCCAATTTTATCAATTGGAATCTGTTGAAACTTTAGATTTTTCAATGCCAATGAGCGAATTTCTAACCAATAATCATCTTTTTCTGGGTAGAGAAAGAAAGGTTTAGCTATAATACTTGAATTGTCAAAACCTCTTTCTTGCCATTTTGAAAAAGGAATTTTTTCTGAATCATTTTTTTTGTAACTTTGCCAGGCAACTCTTACTTCTTTGCCAAAATGGTAAATAAGGTTAAAATCGAATTTATTAGTTTCTGGGTCAAATGGAGATAAGTAATATATCACAGCACTTTCTTTCTCAGTAGCCATATTAGAAATACCACAGAAGTCGTCTCTTTCATAGGAAATGATATTACGAAAGACTCGATTATTTGTGGGTTTTTTTCTATCATCTTGATATAGTGATAAGAGTTCTGGATAGCGAGTACTGTATGGGGGTTCTTTAGGTTTCATTGCTTCAAGTCGTTCGTCCATGACATCCCAGCAGTATGTCTCCCATCGTGCATCTATGTGAACGGCAGGTATGCAATCAACAAAGATATTATTTTCTACTAAATTATCCCGTCCTCCGCCTATCATGACACCACATAAAGGTACGCGATAGATTATATTGCCGTAAACAGTTACACCACTTGTGCAATCATCTAAATATATTCCCCAAGCCCATAGTGGAGATTCATATTGAAATGAAAAGTCGCCTTCTAAGGAGTCTTCATGTCCTAATCCGAAACCATAAACATCGTGGAATATGTTATGCCGTAGGATATTCCCTCGATTTGTCCAGTCTCTACCCATATAGAAAGCACCAGCATCACCTGTTTCCTGGCATACACGATAGATACGATTATATTCGATGATATGGTCATTTCCCCCTAATATAATTGCGGAATGAGGTGAATCATGAATATCATTATTGGCTATTCGATTTGATACACCATTTATTGATATTGCTGGATGGTAAGTTTTGAATATCTGGGCAAAATTATAAATGTGATTGTTTATTATTTGGTGTCCGCCAGGAGTTAATGTCTTTTTATCTCCGCCATTAACAGAAATGCCCGAACCACCCAATTCGAATAAATCACACCCTTCAACGCGATTATTTTTGCCCCCATTTATAGAAATGGCTGAACGATATATCCCAGACAAGGAAGATTTGGCTATTAAGCAGTGTTCTGAATTATTAATAACAATGCCTGTGTCATTTGAGCCGATAAAATTAATTCCAATAATGTTAATATAACGTGCATTTTTTATCTGGATTAGGTTGTTCAATGTAGCAAGTATATAGTTTTTTTCTGTACTTTGCTCGCGTAGAGGTGGATAATAATACAATTCATTTTTGTTACTATCAAAATACCATTCTCCCTCGTCATCTAAGAGGGACAAATGATTTTGTAAGAAGAAGCGTCTACCTTTTTTGGCTTCATAGTTGAATTCCCCATCAATTTCAATCGTATGCGTATTCATATCAATCGATTTTATCTTAATTATTTGGAATGCCCAATTGTAATTGGAGAAAGTTGCTATTTCTAATGGTGATACTTCAGTATTTGCAAAAATGGATGGTAAGAGTGAACACTGAAACGCATGTTTTGCATTTTCAGGGATTACATTTGTTATGAAAGCCCATGCTCCACCTGGTAATTGTTCCTCACTTTTATTTGGCCATCTTGCTAATGTTTGTATTTTATCGTTGAATAGTAATATTCTTGGTTCTGATTGAGGTTTTTCTATTGTTGTTTTATAAATGTTTCCCTGATAAGTCTCAAGATTATTAATTTCTTTTCCCCCAATAATTTTAACAGTTTCCCCTTTGTAATTTTGCCATAGTACTGGAAATTCTTCACTCCCAGAATCAGCTTCATTTAATTCTAATGGGGAAGAGAGAAAATAATTTCCTTGACGAATAAGAATAACCCCTCCTTTTTTTTCTCTTTTGGCTATTTCCTGACGAAGTGCATCTCGGGCTTTTTCTAAGGTGTTGAAAGGTCCATCTGACATGTCTGGTAATGGTTCGGGTAAAGTTCCTGACCAGGTATCATTCCCGATGGGTGATACATAAAAAATGGGATATGAATCACTATAAGGGTTAGGGGCAATAGCAAAGATAAAAGACAAAGTAGATAAAACAAATACTTTTTGATACATCTTTTTATATCTCCGTTCTAATGGTTGATTTTAATTCTGATTTGGTGAGTCGTTTTAACGTATCAATATATTCTTGGGACACAACGGGATGTTTCAAAAGTTTTTCTTGCTGAATCCATAAATTATTAAACCATAATATTGTTTTTTCATGACCTATTGTATGAATAAATACATTAAAAAAATCATCTGGCTCATCAGGGAGTAAATGAAATTTTTTGCTTCCCCAACGCCAGGAGGTGTTGATTATTTTTGCAATCAATTCTTGGGAATTGATAGGTTTGATAACTTTTCTACATGCAATTAATTTAATTCTGTGCTGACTTGAGGAACTACGTTTTATAACAAAATCACCAGAGGCAATTTCTGGCAAAGCAATGCTTGTTTTACTTTGTTCATCATACAAACGAAGAATTATCTCAATAATTTTTAACTTTATTTGGTTCGTTTCCTTTATAGAAAAAGTATGTGGTTTTTCTACATTGGTAAAGAATTGCAAGTCTTTATTAACGCCGAGTTCATCATAGCCAGCAAGCCACTGGGTTAAATATGCATATATCTTTCGATGAAAATCTTTCCTCTTATATCGGTCAGGAAAGAAAAGATAATCTCCTAAAAAAGGTTTAACAACATATTCAGGACACCGTTTATACAGTGTGATTAAAAGGTTATGTTCTGCTTTTGCAACCTTTGAAAACTCTTCACCGTCTTTTGCTACAACAAAAGCAAAATAAGCATTTTTCATTCTTTGGTTTTCTGCTTTTAGTTGAAATATGAATTGATACTTTCCTTCTTGAAATAGATGAAATTTTAAAGAGGTTACTGGTGATGTCCCTAAAATTTTCTGGATTGTAGGTATAATAAATTTGTCTTTTATACTTAGATAAGTGTTAAATGAATTTACCAAAGTGTCGAACTGGTAAAAACGTTTTAATTCATTTCCCCAGTAATCAAACATAGGACGGAATCCCGTCCATAATAATTTGATGGGTATCCCTCCAAATTTTGGATGTGCTATTTTTTTCATCTTGTTTATAACCTATGTGTGCGGATTTTCTTTTTGATAATTACTTTATAGTTTAGTGAAATTATATTACTTTATGTGGTATGCTTTCTCTTTGGTTAATACAGAATAAAATCTAATTCCCTGTATTCTAATCATTTTATTTTTTCGTTTCAATTATAAATCTATTTTAGGAACTCCTCCTGATATTCGTATTATTTTACAAAATTATGAAGGGACATATTTTATTTTTCATCACGATAGTCTTTATGAGCATGGGTATTTGTTCTTTTTCGGAACAAGTGCCACAAATATCCATTCACCAGATTGAGAAAAGAATATATGTTCAAAAGCTTTTTCAAATTATGATTACCCTTCAAAATATAAAGAAGGAAACAGAACCTTATTGTTTTTTCCCTCCAGAGTATGAAAACAAAAATGAGAATTTGTTTTTGGAAGTAAAGAATATAAAAAGTAATGAATCGGCAGATAAGGTAAATTTAGAAATATGCATGGAAGGTGTTGCGAAAGAAACAGGGACGTATGAAATTGGTTCAATAAAAGTCCCTTATGTCCTTCTTTCAGGAGAATTAGAATCTGAATTTGTAAAAGATAATACAAGAGCCCTTCCAACATCCTATTGGGATATACCCCCAATTTACATTGAGGTCAAAAAAGATAATACAATGTATACATTAATTTTTGTTGGGGGTATTATTGTATTAGTAATTTTTGTTGGTATAGGTTTGTTTGTTTATAAGGGAAAAAGGGGTGAACAAGTGGTTCAATTGGAAATCACAGATGCCGAAGTTTTACACACAGCAAGGAAATTCAGGTTAGACGGAGATTATTATGAGTATTTCCGAACGTTATTGCATATAGTTCAAAGATTAAATGAAAAAGAGAAGAAGACAGAATTGGAAATGTTAATAAATAAGATAAATGAAAAGATGAACGATGTCGGATACAGAGGCTTCAAACCCTCTGAGACAGAGTTAGAATGGTTCTGGAAAGAGGTTGAAAATTGTATAGATAAGTATAAAAAACAAGAGTCTTAATGTATTATGTGAACATAGTTATTTAATAGAAAGGAGATAAAAATGTCAACCAGTGTTCAAGCAATAAGAGCACGTGTAGAACGATATGCAGATTTGATGAATCGTGTTCGGCAGGAGATAAGTAAAATCATTGTTGGTCAGCAATATATGATAGAGCGAATGTTGATAGGATTGTTAGCCAATGGGCACGTATTGTTAGAAGGGGTCCCAGGGCTTGCAAAGACGACAGCAGTAAATACACTTGCAAAAACATTAGATTGTTTGTTCCATCGGATTCAATTTACCCCTGATCTTTTACCAGCAGATTTGATTGGGACATTGGTTTACAACCCTAAAACGGGAGAATTTACCACGAAAAAAGGCCCGATTTTTGGGAATATAATATTGGCAGATGAAATAAACCGTGCCCCAGCAAAAGTTCAAAGTGCCTTATTGGAGGCAATGCAAGAACGGCAGGTAACGATTGGCGATAACACATATAAATTGGAAGAACCTTTTATGGTATTGGCAACTCAGAATCCAATAGAACAGGAGGGAACTTATCCGCTACCAGAGGCTCAGGTTGACCGTTTTATGTTGAAATTAAAAGTTACATACCCAAACCGTAATGAAGAAAAAGCCATTTTGGAAAGGGTCGATTTGCTTCACCAACCTTCTGTTTCCACAGTTTTGTCCAAACAATATGTTTTAGAAATGCGTGAAGTAGTAAATCAGATATATGTGGATGAAAAAATAAAAAACTATATTGTTGATATTGTCCAGGCAACACGTAATCCAGATGTTTTCGGGTTAAAAATAAATCATTTAATTGAATACGGTGCTTCGCCACGTGCTTCTCTTTACCTTCAACAGACAGCTCGGGCATGGGCATTCTTACAAGGAGAAGGGAATGTGTTTCCGCATGATATAAAAGTGATGGCACCTGATGTATTAAGACATCGAATTAAAGTGTCCTATGAGGCGGAAGCAGAAAATATTACCAGTGAGGATATTATTCAAAAGATTCTTGACCATGTGCCTGTTCCGTAATTAAAGGGAGTATCAGGATATATTATGTTGACCTCCGAAGTATTAGCAAAAGTCCGTAGAATACAAATACGGACAACAAAATTAGTGAACGAGATTCTTGCGGGCAGATATGAAAGTGTTTTTCGTGGGCAGGGTGTTGAGTTTAAAGAAGTAAGGGAGTATGTTCCAGGGGATGATATACGAAATATAGACTGGAATGTCACGGCGAGAACAGGTATTCCACACGTAAAAGTACTTACAGAAGAACGAGAACTAACTATTATGCTTGTGGTCGATGCAAGTGGTTCTCAACGATTCGGTTCTGTAACACAATTTAAGCTGGAATTGTCTGCGGAGGTCTGTGCGGTACTTGCTTTTTCAGCGATACAGAACAACGATAAAGTTGGTATGGTCGTATTTACGGATGATGTAGAACTCTTTTTACCACCTCGAAAAGGAAGAAAGCATGGATTAAGGGTTATTCGAGAGGTATTGTACCATGAACCTAAAAGTAGAATGACCGATTTAAACAAAGCATTGCAATTCTTAAGTCAAATATTGAAGAGGAAAACAATTATTTTTATCTTATCCGATTTTTATGGGAATGATTATGAAAAAACACTCCGAATTCTTTCACGGCGTCATGATGTTATTGCGTGTATTATTACTGACCCGAGAGAATTAGAATTGCCTGATGTAGGGCTCATATCTACTATAGATGCGGAGACAGGAAAAGAGGTTATTATTGATACTGCTAATAAATATTTGCGAGAGCAATATATGAATCGTGCAAAGGCAGAATATGAAAGAAAAAAGAAAATTATTTATCAATCTGGAGCAGAATTTTTAGATATACGTACAGATAAACCATACATTGACGAGTTATATCGGTTTTTTAGAGCTCGTGAAAGAAAGTCAAATCGTTAAACAGGGATAATATAAAACGATTATGTTGTTCAGTTATCTTTTAACTACATATATATTTGTATTGGCTAATAGCTCGGCTGTTGTTGAAATTACCGCACCGAAGATACCATGGTTTCGGTCATCAGAATATACGGTTCAAGTTGAATCTATGGGGAAGAGGGAATGTCCAGACTGGAAAAATGCTTATAAAGATATAGAAATAATAGAAAAACCGACACATAATGAAACTGATACAAAATGTAGTAAAAAGTTTTTATTAGACCCGTTAAAGGCAGGAAATTATTTAATTCCATCCGCAGTAGTTAAAGAGAATGATGGGAGTATGTGGAAAACATCAGCGTTTGTTTTAGAAGTGCGAGAACCTACAGAGGAGGAATTGAAAAATATCCAAAACACGGCAGGTGTTATTGAACCACAAATTAGAAAGTCATTAAAAGGAATTATCACAGTAATTCTTTTGATAGGCATACTAATGGCTGGATTGGCAACGGTAGTTTATTTTGTCAGGAAGCGAACTGGCTTAAAGCCAACCACCAGTGAAGTGATAGAACTGCCATGGGAAAAAGCATTTCGCCGATTACGAGATTTGAAATCTAAAGATTTTCCATCACAGGGATTATTTGAACAGTATTATGTCCAATTAACATGGATACTCCGTTATTATATTGAAGATAGGTTTAAAATTAATGCCCCTGAACAGACAACACCTGAATTTATAGAGACCACGATGAAGGAGAAAGTATTAACTACCGAACAGCAAAAGTTATTGGCATCTTTCCTTAAACATTGTGACCAGGTAAAATTTGCTAAATTAGTACCTACAGTGGAGCAGATGGAATCAGGATTTAATTTAGTATGGAATTTTGTAGAAGATACAAAATGTCCGCTTACGGATGATAAGCCATTAACAGCCAATTTACAAGCAACGGAAAAAGAAGTTATGGTAAGGGAACAATGAGTCCAATTCTACAAAATAAAGGAATGTTTTTTACTTACCCATATATGTTTTTATTACTAATTCCTGTATTTATTCTTTTTCTACTACAAATAAGAAAAGAAAGTACCGCCTCAATTGTGTTTTCTACCAATTCGTTAGTGTCACAATTGGTATCGTATACAAATGCCTGGCGTAAGTTTATAGCCCCATTATTAAGTTTTATTGCATTTATCTTCTTTATTATTGCTTTAGCAGGTCCTACGTATGGTGTGAAACTTAATAAAGACCGTGCTAATGTAATCGATATTATGTTATGCCTTGATATTTCAGGTAGTATGAGCCAACAGGACTATGTATTAGACCGTCGTCCTCGTGACCGTTTATTTGTAGCAAAAAAGGCTGCAATGCATTTTATTGAACATAGAAAGGAAAAGAAATCAAACCGTTTTGGATTAGACCGCATCGGTTTAATTCTATATGCAGGATTGGCATGGACACGTTGTCCATTAACATTGGACTATGAAGTTTTGCTAAAAGCATTAGATAAGACCGATTTTGCCCCTCAGGAAAAGGATGGAACCGCAATCGGTTCGGCACTCGGGCTGGCAGTGCGAAGACTAAGTGAAAGTGAGGCAAAAAGCAAAGTTGTTATTTTATTAACAGATGGAATTAATAACCGTGGTGATATTACCCCCTTGGAAGCAGTGGAGATGGCAAAAGAGAAAGGAATCAAAGTATATACAATTGGTGCAGGAACTTCTGAATCAGGTTTATCAATGACAGCAGGTGGTATGATTATTCAAAATCAGCCTATTGATGAGGCATTATTACAAAAAATAGCAGAAGATACAGGTGGGAAGTATTATCGGGCTACAGATACTGAGGGATTATTAAAAGCATATGATGAAATTAGCCAGTTAGAGGCGACAGAAGTAGATATTGGGGATTTCTATGAATATGAAGAGGTCTTTTTACCTTTTGTGATAATAGGCACACTGTTTATGTTAGGTTCTGTTTATTCAAGACGTATTTTATGGGACCCTTTACCGTAAAGGAAGGAAAATAAAGAGTTATATGTATTTTGCATTTTCATGGAAATATTTACCGATTTGGATATTAATAACTGCCATTGTAATATTCCTTGTTATCTTCTCTCTGTTTAGGTTAGAAAAACAGAGACATAAGCGAATTCAGAAATTTGTGGAGTATACCCTTGTACCACGTTTATCTGTCGGTGTTAACCCCTTATTCCGTAAACTTACAATATTTGCGGTTGTGGCAGGTATTTTCTTTTTAATTTTGACTCTTGCTCAGCCTCATTGGGGCTCATCATGGGAAAAAACACAAAAATTGACACGTGATATATTGTTCGTTATTGATACTTCGGAGAGTATGTTAGCAGAAGATTTACCACCAAATCGTCTGGAACAGGCGAGACAAAAGGTATCTATTCTTATGTCCCGTTGCCCAGCAGATCGTTTCGGTATAATTGCCTTTTCGGGAGAGTCAGCATTGGTTTGTCCGCTAACATTAGACCACGCCTATGTAAAAACCATACTTCGTGCCCTTAATACAGATATGCTAAGCAAAGAAGGGACAGATATTTCAGACGCTCTTAATGAAGTTGAACAGGTATTTAAAGAGGATATTCAAAAGTCTGGGGGAGGTGATAAATATGCCCGTGCTGTAATTATTATGAGTGATGGGGAAGACCTTTCTGAAAATGTGGAATTAAAAGCAGAGTCTTTGGGTGAAAATGTTTCGCTTATTGTTTTAGGGATGGGGACACCTGAAGGAGCAGAAATAAAATTTCCAGAATGGATGAAACGATATGTACGAACATCAAATTTAAAACAAGTACATAAATCTGTTTTAGATGAGAAAAAATTAAAGGATATTGCTATTAAAGGGAACGGATTTTATGTCAGAGCGACCATGGACGACTCAGATATTAATTTGATATTAAACGAATTAGAGAAAATTAGATTGTATTATCAATCAGATGAATTAAGGTACCAAAAAGTGAATCGCTATCGTTGGCCTTTATTTATTGCATGTATTATCTTCTGTTTTGAAAATGTTTTATGGCTAATGATGACATACAGGAAAAACACATCATTTCAGGTGGGTTAAATATGAACACTTTTATAATAGAAAAACTAAAAATTGTTTTGCTAATAGTTCCTCTGTTTGTGTTTCTTGTAAATTTTGACATACCTGCTGATGATGTCTACAAAGTCTGGGAAAAGTCTCGTAGTTTAATTATGGATGGAAAGATGGAAGAAGGTTGGAAATTATATGAAGGAGTGTTGATAAAAAATCCGAAAGATATAAATGTAGTTTTAGGTGCTGGATGTCTAAGATATTACCAAGCAGAAAAGAGTTTACAAAACAAGTCTACTGATAATATAGCGAATTATGTAAAAGAAGCAGAACAGAACTTTAATACGGCTGTGCTTCTTGCAGATAAACCTGAACTAAAATCTAAAGCGTTATTTAACAAAGGGAATTGTAGTTTATTGTTGGCAGATTTTCAAAAGAGTAATCCTGAGGCAATA
>JAIWNQ010000036.1 GCA_020216745.1 Candidatus Hydrogenedens sp. | reverse complement strand
CAGGAATGTGTTACACTATATCGTAATGCTGTTCAATGTTATCGTGAAGCCTTAGAGATACAGCCTAATTTTAGCGAGGCAAAAAGAAATTTAGACCATGCATTATATGAATTAAAGCAATTACTTCGTCAATCTCAGGAAAATAAACAAGACAAGGAGAATGAGCAAGATCAAAAACAGGATTCTGAACAGAAAACAGCAACTATGTTTTTGAACACGAGAACAGAAGTTCCTGACGCAGAAGTACATGTATTAGAGGAACAACCTAACGTTGTAGAATTAAGAAAGAGAAATAAATAATATGTATAGTAAGTTTAAGGTTAAAATGTTAGGATGGAATTGTCAAAGTAACAAGAGTGTAAAAATTGTTATTATAAGTTTATTTCTCATTGCGAAGTCACTATTTGCAGATAATAGTGTGCCTCCATTATTAAGTAAGCCAGAAGATATACAAGAATCCCAGAAGCCTGTCGAGGCAGAAGTTACAGCTGTAAAAATAATGGGAGAGCAGGGGAAAAACGTTCCTGAAGAAGAAAGTAATAATGGTAATGCCAGCCTTTTGGAAGGGAATGAAGCAGTATCCTTCATCTTAAAAAGATTGGGTGTCAATGGCTTTGATGTGATATATAAAGATAAGCAAACGATACAGGATGGAAATCTATCAGAACTCCAATTCCCGATAAATGAAGGTATTAAGTTCTTTATCCAACCTCAAGGTGGAAAAGAAACGGGTGTTTTTGACCTTAACACACGAGTTCAGATGGAAGTGGAAGGGAATTGGTTAAATATAATAGAAGCCATGGCGAAGGCAAAAATAGGAGACCCACTTGTTTATAAAGGTATTTCCAGAGAAGGGAATGATTATATAATTATATTGACCTTGGTTCGTGATAGTGAAAAGAATCAGCAAGGAGGGAATGATAATCAACAAGAGGGTCAAGATGATAAGGATCAACAGGAGCAGAAAAAAGAAACTCAAATGGAGGAAAATAAGGAAAATAAAGAAGAAAAAAAGGAAGATAAAAAGAAAGAGGATACTAACGAGAAAAAACAAATTGAGTTATTACTGGAATCTCTTGAAGAAATAGATCAGAAAGAACAAAAAGAGATGTTGAACGACCGAGAACGTATTATGTTACCTGATAAATGGTGGTAGAATGAAGGTAAAGATTTCTAAAAATAATAGTTTTTATCTTTATCGTTTTGTAATGGACTTCATTATTCTTTTCATTTTTATAATGCAAGTATGTTTTTCTGTTGATTCTCCAATTCAGGTTCAAGTTGAACCTTCCGAAGTAGGGGTAGGTGAAAGTTTTGAGGTTACAGTGATTGTTCGTGGTTCGAATGTAGGGGAACCAAAATTTGAGGTTTCAGATGGTATTCAAATATTGCCTGATCCAGTATATTCAGGAATGAGCACAGAAATACGAATGACATTTGGACAATCTCAAATTATAACAACAAAAGAACGTCGCTATCGTGGAATAGCTAATAAAGAAGGAGAATGGTCTATCCAAGTGTCTGTGTTCGTAAATGGGACACAGCAAGAGTCACCAGATGTTAAAATTAAAGTTGTTCCCGCTAATTCTGCAACACCAACCAATCCCCAAACGCCTTCATTACCTCAAAAACAACAGAAAACTCCCTTTACCCGTAGAGGGCAAACAATTTCGCCTGGACAAAGGTCGGCAAATAATGCTGAATTAGATAAAATATTGAAAGTTGAGAGTGAAGTATCAAAGAAGATTGTATTCCAAGGTGAAGTTTTAACATTAATTTTGAGAGCTAAAATACTTGAATCGCAAAATTTTTCATTGAGGACAGCTACTGGAAATATTCCAGATTTGCCTGAATTTGAGGGCTTTTATGTGGGTAAGATACAACAAAATAGTCGACGAGAAAATACGACAGAGGGAATGTATAAGATTATAGAACTTGTAATCCCAATTTGTCCAAAAAGTGTTGGTACTTTAACAATAAATCCATGGGTTTGGGACAATTGTTATGTCCAATATAGTACATGGGGTTGGCCAGAAACTTACCCAATTGTTAAGAATTCAGAACCAATAAATTTGGAGGTTAGACCTCTCCCTCCTTCTCCCGAAAATTATTTTGGGGCTATAGGCAAATATACTTTGACGTCAAATGTATCTCAGACGGAAGTAAAGGTTGGTACTCCAATTTATTTGTCTATGACGTTTCGTGGTGAAGGTTACCCAGATTTTTTAAGACCACCTGCAAAACCTAATTTAGATTGGGCATACATATCTGACCCAGAGGTTGTATCGGTAAATGCAGAGACATGGGATAATGTTGAAAAGACCTTCCGATTTTCTATTACTCCAATGAAACCTGGTGATTACCAGATACCCCCCATTGGATATGACTATTTTAATCCACAGTTGGGGCAATATGCTTCACTTCGAACAAATGCATTTCCACTAAGAGTGATAGGGGATGCTTTGGAAGGGAATAATGTAATAACAGCAGGGGGAACTCCAAGGATTGAGGCAAAAACAGTGGATGTTGCCAATTCAGAATTATTACCTATCATAACGGAAGGGGTAAATTTAAAGCCAGTGGGTTCACATAAGAAACTTATCCCCTATGTTATTTTTATATTTCCACCTATTTTATCAATTTTATCTTTGGGATTAGGTTTTAGAAAAGAATACTTAAAAAATAATCCTATATATCGAAGGAAAATATATGCTTATGAAAATTGCATAAGGAAATATGATGAATTGCGGAATATGGGCAATATATCTGTTGCGGTAGAACAGGCATTAAAGCAGTACATAGGTGATATATTTGGGGTTGTTAACACTTCGGGATTGACTTCAGATGATGTCGAAAAAATAATAAACGACAAAAGAGTAGACCGTTCATTGAAGGATAGGATATTGAAAATACTTAAAACGTGTGAACGAATACGTTATAGTGGGGCTATTGTTTCACAAGAGGAGAATAGAGGTTTAGAAGATGGATTCCGTGCTCTCGTTGAGGAATTATGGAGAGTGATGAAATGATGGTAGTTTGTAGTTTATATGTGTTTATCAGTTTTAGTTTAGGGGCTGGAATTTATGACCAGTCATTCCGTGAAGGCAATGATGCATATTATAAAAAAGATTTTTATACTGCAATACTAAAATATGAAAAATTGATTGAATCGGGGGTTGAGGACCCTGTCCTCTTTTATAATTTAGCCAATTCATATTATCATTGGGGTAAGAAAGGAATGGCTATTGCCAACTATGAACGTGCACTTGAGTTAAACCCTTCTTTCAAAATGGCAAAAGAACAGTTATCAAAAGTGCTGAACGAGACAAAACGTAACTTAGCCGTTCCTGAAGAGCCAATGTGGTGGAAATATTTATTTATATGGCATTATGGCATTAGTCAAAAATGGACATGGAGGATTGCTTTATTCTTATGGGTTTTAGGTTGGATAATATTAGGATTTATTCTATGGCAAGATAAATCATTACGAAAAACGTTATTTATTGGAGGTTCTTTGATTTTAACTGTAGGGATTATCTTTTTTATGTCTGGTGTTATTAAAATATTGTCTCCTCCATTGGGAGTTATTATTGTGACGGAATGTTCTGTACATATTACACCTTCGGATAATAGTCCCCCACGATTTAATTTATATGAAGGAGACCGAGTTCAGGTCGAACGTGAAGATGGCGAGTGGATGTTAATTCGAACCGTAGATAATGAACGGGGATGGATTAAAGACAAGGATATATTTATTTGGCGAGCTCCATATCGGACTGTTTCACAAGAGTATTTAAATGAAAAGAAAGAGATGTCGTGAAAAATTTTGTTGAAATTTTGCAAGGTTTATCTTTATCTCCACATGACAGGATGTCGCGAGATGAATATTTAGAATCTGCCCAAAACTTTTATCTCTTACGATGGAAAGAGATTGAAGAAAAACATCGGCAAGGTTTTTCAGGTAGGAGTATTCTTAAACAATTATGTGAGAGTGCTGATGTACTTATCGAGGGCTCTATTTTTTATAGTATTAATGAGACAGGATTAGGAAAGAATTTTTTAGAAAAAGTAACATTGTGTGCGTTAGGTGGATATGGTAGAGAAGAGCTTTCCCCTTATTCCGATTTGGATTTATGTCTCCTACATTCAGAAGATGTCAATCTCAAAGACATAGAGGAATTTATTCAAATTTTTACTACAATCTTATGGGATATAGGTTTACAAGTAGGTATATCAGTTTATACAGTCCCAGAGGCTATAAAACTTATAGAAGAGGACCCAAAGACATTTACTTCTTATTTACATATTCGTGAGATTATAGGAAATAGTTTGTTATATGATGTTATGAAGAGTGAATTGGGAAAAATTCCAGAAAATGTAAAAGCAAAAATATTTGAATTGATTTTGCAAAGGCTAAATGAATCTTTTTTACAATCAGGTCGAGATTTATTTTCCAGCGAACCCGATATTAAAGAAAGTGCAGGAGGATTAAGAGATTATCATGCAACATTATGGGTTGTAGGCTTAGAAAATAGACCTGCAAAAAATCTCGATGATATACAGAAAAGTAATTATATAGAAAATTCTGATTATTTAGTTCTTTCAGATAGTCTTGATTTTTTATGGAAAATAAGGAACGAACTCCACTTTACGAAAGGCAAAGCATGGGACCTATTAACCCTTGAGATGCAATATCATATATCTCAGGTATTTAATTATAAGGATTCTGCTGAAGAAGCCATTGAACGATTTATGCAGGACTTTTATTCTGCGACACGCCAAATTCGATGGTTATTTGAATATATTGTTCGTAGGGTAGAACAAAAAAAATATGTGCATGGGGTGTATGAGTTATCTACAAGTGGATTAGATGAAAAATCAAACTATGTTATCTATAACAGATATTTAACACCTAAAATAGATGATAGTAATTGGTTCGTAGAAAATCCTGTTCGGATAATGGAATTGTTTTGGGAAGTTTCTCGCAGAAAAATACCCTTAGGATATACTTTTCAAGATTGGATACAAAAGTATTTATATCTGATTAATGATAGTTTTCGGAGTAATGAAGTCGTTACCAAATACTTTTTAGCAATTTGTAGTACACCTTTATCAGCTGGGTTTACTTTTCGTGAGATGGAAAAATTAGGGGTGCTGTCCCAATATCTGCCTGAATTTGGGGCTGTTCAGGGGATAATTCGTTATAAAAATTTCCATAGTTATCCTGTTAATGAACATATTATAAGAGCGGTTGAGGCTCTTGAAAAAATACCTCATTTAGAAGGTACTATCGGTGATGTATTACGGAAAACATTGAAAGAGATTGAACAGCCAGAATATTTAATATTATCAATTCTTTTGCATGATCTGGGAAAAGTTGAAGGAGAAAGTCATATCGAAGCAGGGGTTCAGATAGCGAGAACTATATGTAGTCGTATGGGGCTTAGTGATGATGATATAGAGCATGTCGCTTTTCTTGTAGAGAATCATCAACTTATGATAGATGTCGCGTTAAACAGAGATATTGATGATATTGAGATAATCCAAGCATTTTTATCTGTGGTAAATAATGAGAAATATATAAAAGAATTATTAATTATGAGTTATGCTGACCTTTGTGCAGTAGGTCCAAATGTATGGAACGAATGGAAGGGTTCCCTGTTAATAAGACTATTTTTAAAAACACTTGCAGTAATAAATCAAATATCTGTTCAAGATTATTCACAGGAAGAGTATTTTATCAAACGGATAGAACAGATTGTTGAGAAATCACCTAATATAAACCGAGATGAATTGGAATATCATCTAAATTCTATGGGCTCAGGTTATCTGGATGCATTTTCTCCAGAAGAAGTCATTATACATATTGGCTGTGTGTATGAAGCACAACGAGAAAAATTAGCGATTCGTTGTTGGTCAAATGACAGTATCGGTATGAGCCATTTTGTTATTGCAACGCGTGATAAACGGGGACTATTTTCACAAATTGCAGGATGCTTTGCTTCACAACTTATTGATATATATAGTGCTTCTTTATATACACGGGAAGATAACTGGGTTGTAGATTGTTTCCTTGTTCGTGATGCAGTACAACAAAGGCCTTTAACAGCGGGGCAAATATTAGCTATAGAGAAGACGTTGAGGTCAGTGATTCTTGATGGTAAAGATGTTCAGGTTCTTGTTGATAAAACACGAACTAAATTGTTTGCCTTAAAAAAGTCAACAGCTCCACTTCGTACTTATATCCGATTTGATAATAAATCTTCTGCTTTTCATACTGTTATAGATATTGAAACAACTGACCGAACAGGGTTACTTTATGACATTGCCTCTGCTTTTTCTATTATGGGTATGGATATATTTATAGCCCGAATTAATACTGGGGCATACCGTGTTCGTGACTCTTTTTATGTTCAGTTTCAAGGTGCTAAAATTACACATAGAATATTGCAAACGGCTATTCGTGCTGGATTATTAGAGTCTATCGACTCTTCAACCACTAAACAGGAGTAAAAAACATGAAAAAAACACTCTATTTTTGGTCATTGTCAATTTTTGTCTATTTATTATTTTTTAATCTGTTATTTGGAATATGTTATGCAGATATTTTAGAGGAGATAGAAAACAAGTTTATTGAGATTCATGAAAAAGTAGGTCGCTCTGTTGTAAATATCGAGAGAGAGTCGCAGGTCAGTTCATTGGGAGTAGATAGAGAAGAACTTTTTAAACAATTCGGTCTTCCTCTTCCTGAAGGTGAGAAACTTCCTAAAACACCGCCTCCAAAACAGATGCAAAAAGTAATGGGAACAGGTTCTGGTTTTATCTATTCAAAAGATGGATATATTGTAACAAACAACCATGTAGTAGAAGATGCTGATAAGATTACCGTTAAGACGGTATCAGGCAAAAAATACCCTGCGAAAGTGATTGGCACCGATTCGGAAGCTGACCTTGCGGTGCTTAAGATTGAACCAGAAGAAGAGTTAATACCTGTGGTTCTTGGTGACTCAGACCAGTTGAAGGTAGGGCAATTTGTAGCGGCAATTGGTAGTGCTCGTGGGCTTGAAGGTTCCGTTTCATTTGGTCATATTAGTGCGTTAGGTCGTGAAAACTTAAGGGAGCTTCAACTTCAAGGGTTAACATTTCAGCACTTAATTCAGACTGATGCGGGGATTAATCTTGGAAATAGTGGAGGTCCATTAACTAATATAAAGGGGGAAGTGATAGGTATTAATGTGGCTCTAATGTTAGGTGCAAATCGTATTGGTTTTGCTATTCCGATAAATACAGCAAAACGCGTTATCCCGCAGTTAATACAATCTGGCAAAGTGATCAGGGGGTATTTAGGGGTTGCTGTGTCCGATGCGGAACGCTATTACAAACCGTTAAATATGCCTTCCCAACGTGGTGCCTTTGTAAAAAGAGTCCAGCCAGGGACACCTGCCGAAAAAGCAGGGATAAAAGTTTATGATGTTATCTTGAAAGTAAACGAGCACGAGGTTGAAAATGCTCAAGATTTGGTAAACACGGTGTCATCATATATGCCTGGAACAGAGGTTACACTTGAAATTTGGCGAGATGAACAGACAGTTTCATTGCCTATCATACTTGGAGAAAGAAACCTGCAGGTAACTCAATCAATCCCACAAAAAATAAGTTTTTTGGGTATGAATTTTGGTGATGTAAATAAGCAACAACAAGAAAAGCAAGGTGCAGAATATAATGGTATTTTAATTGAGTCCATAGAAGAGGGAAGTCCCGCAGAGGATGCAGGTTTACTTCCCGGCGATATTATTATTGAAATCCAGAGAAAATCAGTTTCATCTATTAATGACCTAACATCTATTATGTCAAGTTTAATGAGTGAAAATAAGCCTGTAATTGTTCGCTATGTCAGAGGAAAAGAAGAACCAGATATTACTGTTATTGAAGTGGCACAGTAAGTAAAAGGACAAGTTATTTTTTTACGGTAATTTCGTAGACTGTTCTGAAAAAAGAATCTGGATGTCCGTTTTTTGGACTTTTTGCAATGCACTCGACAGTATATTTCTTTTCAGCATTGAATCTTAATGTAATCTGGTTCGAGGTCTCTTTTTGGACGATACCATCTACTTTCCATGTATACGAATTATATCCTTCTATGGCGGATAATTTTACAGGTTGTTTTAGTGTTGCTGAATATAAAACAGGAGGGTAAGCAACCACTGTCGTTTTAGAACTTGCTTTACCCAAAGGAATATCAGCATCTCTTTCCTCGACTTCTATAATGTATTCGCCAGCCTCAGGGAAAGTATATTCAAAGTTTATTCTCCCTTCACCTTGTGTTATTACTTGATTATTTATTCGCCATACGTAGAAATGTTCAGGGTCAGTAGCAAGCTGAATTTGTAATGTTTGGCCTTCATAGTACATTTCTGGAACATTGATGCTAAGATTAACTCTATTGGAACGAGAGGCTAAACCGAGTCTCTGTTTTAGTTCTTCTACTGTGATTCCTTCACGTTTGGCACGATTTTCTAATGTATCGGGAAGTTCATCTAACGGTGCATATACAGTTATAAGATATTTCCCAACCGATGTCTCAATGGATAAATCATAGGTTCCTGTTTCCAACAATGCAGGCTTTACAAGAATACCACCCTCTATAGGTTTTAGTGTTATCATGTGATTGTATTGGTTGGAGCCAGCAAGAAAAGACCACCGCTTTATATTTTCTTTTTTTAAGGGTTGATTATTAAAGAAAAGGTTTATTTGAACTTCCTGTTCTAAATTATGGAAGGTAATTTCTTCGGGAATGGCTTTTAATACTGGTGATTGAGCATTTAATGACAGATGAAGAATAACGGTTATTATGAATAAAATTGCATATTTAATAGTTTCTAATTTAAAATTTTTATGGTAAATCATCTTATTACTCCTGTTTCGAAGGTATTATTGTATTTACGTAGTTATTTCCATTGTATCAAAAAAATTAAATTATATCTAATAAAAATACAGATTGTTTTGACTTTCTGTTGACAAAAGAGGGAACATGAATATCCGAGATTTTGATATTATTGTTGTGGGGGGAGGTCATGCAGGGATTGAAGCCTCATTGGGCGGAGCCCGACTGGGTTACCGAACAGTTATGATTACATTGCAAATTGATAATATTGGAAAAATGTCGTGCAACCCAGCAATTGGTGGGGTTGCTAAAGGGCAGTTAGTGAGAGAAATAGATGCACTGGGCGGAGAAATGGGACGTTGTATAGACCGAACAGGAATTCAGTTTAAAATGCTAAATCGTTCTAAAGGTTCAGCAGTGCATTCGCCGAGGGCACAAGCAGACCGAACTCTTTATCAATTAGATATGAAACATATATGTGAGATGCAGGAAGGTTTATATTTGAAACAAGGAGAAGTGAAAGATATTCTTGTTAATAAAAATGAAGTTGTTGGTGTTCGTTTGACTACTGGTGAAGAAATTACGGGTAGGACTGTTATTGTTTGTACGGGTACATTTTTATCGGGTCTATTACATTTTGGTATGCACTCTATTATTGGTGGTCGAGCAGGAGACCCACCTTCTGCTTATTTGAGTGATTGTTACCGTAGGTTAGGTTTTGATGTTCAACGGCTTAAAACAGGGACATGTGCACGAATTCATCGCCGTAGTATTTGTTTAGATGGCTTGGAAGAGCAAAAAGGGGATGAGAAACCCAGACCATTCTCATTTACAACACCGATAGAAGGTTTTAACCCCAATAAAATTTTCTGCTGGATTACCCATACCAATGAGCGAACCCATGAAATTATCCGTAAAAATTTAGACCGTTCCCCATTATATTCTGGGAAAATAACAGGGATAGGTGTGCGTTATTGTCCGAGTATTGAAGATAAAGTGGTTAAATTTCCAGAGAAGACAAGTCACCATATTTTTTTAGAGCCTGAAGGGATAAACACAGCCGAAGTATATGTTAATGGACTATCTACCAGTTTGCCAGAAGATGTTCAATTGGAA
>JAIWNQ010000035.1 GCA_020216745.1 Candidatus Hydrogenedens sp. | reverse complement strand
ATGTTACATTCGATTAAAGGTTTGGAGAATGCAGAAATTATACGTCCAGGTTATGCAGTGGAGTATGATTTTATACCGCCTACTCAATTAAAACTAAACCTTGAAACTAAATTAGTCCATGGTTTATTCCATGCGGGGCAGATTAATGGTACATCGGGATATGAGGAAGCAGGTGCACAAGGATTGTATGCATTATTGAATGCTGTGCGTTATCTGGAGGGAAGGGAACCGCTGATTATTGGGCGTCATGAAGCATATATAGGGGTAATGGTGGATGACATTGTGACGAGAGGAGTAAAGGAACCGTATCGACTATTTACGTCAAGGGCTGAATATCGATTACATCTTCGCCATGATAATGCGGATATAAGATTGGCACATTATGGATTCAGGAATGATGAAATAATTGAAAGGGCACGGAAGAAACAAGATGAAGCAAAAAGGGAAGTAGAGAGATTGGAAAAGTTTGTTATTACACCAAATGAGCAAATTAATGAATGGTTGATGAGTTTAGGAGAACCTCCATTAAGCCATCCCACAACCGCAGGTATTTTAGTAAGAAGACCTAAAGTGTCTTTACGCGACTTTTATAATTTTTCCCCGAGAGATACAAAAATGTCGGTAGAGGCAGAAGAATTGGCAGAAATACTAATCAAATACCATGGGTATTTTGAACGGGAAGAAAAGATGGTTGAGAAGTTTAAGAAGTCTGAAAATATGCTAATACCTCAGGATTTTGATTACGATTCGGTCGAAGGGTTACCACGAGAAAGTAAGCAAAGATTAAAAGAGGTAAAGCCTTCAAATTTAGGGCAAGCATCACGTATTCCTGGGATTCGTTCGTCTGATTTGGTAATTTTACATCTGTGTTTAGAACGATATGCAATGATGCGCGAAAAGACGGAATAAAATTTATTGCCCTTTACATCGGTATAGTTCAGGGTTAATCACCGACTTCATTTTTTCTATGTCAAGTTCACCATCGAGGAAATGAATTATTTTCATAATAGTGTTATCGGTGTCATGGAAAAGATTTGAAAACTCTATTTTTAAGATTTTTAAATACGGATTTATTTGGAGTAGATTTAGAGTTTGTTGGATATGTTTTTCATAAATTTTGTATAAGTCTTCACTTTTTATTTGTTCTAATGTTAAATGTGTTTTTCTTGTTATCATTTTTTGTTGCGATTCAATAATTTCTTGAATAGAACGCATCATGAAAATAATTCGTGCAGGAAACTGGATGTTCAATTTAGCAAGAGTTGGAGAAACAATTTTTACTGCATAACCTTGATATGAATTGAGCCAGGAGAGGTCCGAGTTTTTTGTTAATGCTTTTATTTTAGAGTGCTCATAATAACCATAGGGATTGTTATTATCGGGTAGTCGTTCAGAGTCGAACAATAATGGTATTCCACCAGCATAGAGAATTTGCATAACGAGGGAAGTTCCCGAACGGGGTAAACCTGATATAATAATTAAGTAATCTCGTTTCATATTGATTTAGATAGACAATTTATTTTTAGTAATATTTTGCTATATTTAATCGTTAAATATAAAAACACTTACTTTTCCAGATAATTTAGGTAACGACATAGGAACTTATTATGAAAAACAAACGAAGGAATTTAGGTTATTTTTTTATAGTTAGTTGGTTTACATTTTTTCTTTTAACTCAAGTCAATTGTGCTACATTTTCTTATGGAAGTGTGTCACAAAACAAAATATTTAAGGCAAAGGAGAAAGTTATTCCTGCTTTAGTTCATTTAAATCCTATAAAACCAGTATATACGTTAGGTAAAAAAGAAGAAGTAATAGTTATTGGTAGTGGTTTTATCATCTCCTCGGATGGTTATGTTATTACGAATGAACATGTGGTAGGGGAGAGCAAGAAGGTGAAGTGCATTTTAAGTGATAAACGAGAGGTTGAAGCTGATGTTATTGGTACAGACCCCTTTACAGATATTGCTGTGTTAAAACTTCCTGCAGATGAGAAGTATCCGTATGTGGTTCTGGGTAATTCTGACAAAATTGATGTTGGTGGAATTGTCTTTGCAATGGGTAGTCCTCATGGGCTTGCTCGTTCTGTTTCTATGGGAATTATCAGTATGACAGACCGCTATTTGGAAGACCAACGCGGTGTTATTTCAATGTTTAATAATTTTATCCAAACCGATGCGGCGATAAATCAAGGGAATAGTGGTGGGCCGTTAGTCAACCTTAAAGGTGAAGTTATAGGTATCAATTCGAGAATGCTAATAGGGGCGGAAAATGTTGGTTTTGCAATTCCAATTAATATTGCCAAGGAGGTAGTGGATAGTATTATCAAAACAGGTAAAGTACAAAGAGGTTGGGTAGGAATAAATTTACAAGAAATGAAAGCAATAACAGAAGATATGAATCAAAAGGGAGTTGTTATCTCTGATGTGGAAGTGGACTCACCTGCATATAAAGCAGGAATTCAGTCTGGGGATATTTTGGTTGCGGTTAACAATGAATCTATTCATGCACGATTTCAGGAAGATTTGCCCCTTGTGCGTAAAAAACTTGCAGATTTAGAGCCTGGCAAGGAAGCACAATTAACTGTGATGCGAAACGGTGAGACGAAAGATTTTCATTTAATACCAGAGGTATATAGTCCTTATAAGGGACAAGAAGTTGAGTTCACAGAATGGGGGTTTACTGCATCCGAAATAACCAATGAGATGTTAAAACGATTAAGAATACCAAATAGAAACGGAATATATATATCTGGGGTACAGGATGGAAGCATTGCCAAAAATTCTGGTTTGCTTGCAGGTGATGTCATTTTAGAATTTGAAAAACAACCCGTAAATAATCTCGAACAGTTCCTGAAATTATATCAGGACGCTATTGAAACCAATAAACAAAAGATACTGTTGTTTGTTCAACGAGGAGTTGTTACGAGATTTATTCTAATAAAGGATATGAAGGTTGATGGATTAACGATAAAAGGTATTGAGGAAAAACGGAGAAATTCTGATGAGCATTAATTTGTTTGTTGCAGTAATATCCATTCATAGTGTAATTTTAGGTTTTACATCACAGCAATTAGAGACGATTTATAAAAAAGTCTCCCCATCAGTGGCATTAATTCAATATTCATCAGAGGTTATGAATCAAATTACAGGTGAGGTATCCCGTAGAGATGGGAATGCATTGGGTTTAATTGTTTCTTCCGATGGCTTGGTTATGGTGCCAGGGTTCGTTGAGACGGAGAATATCGAATCCTTTAATTTTAGGGTTCGAATTCAAATTAATAACGAGGAGAAGGAATTTAATGCTACAAAATTGAAGAAACCTGATGATATAAATGTATTGTTTTTAAAAATTGAGAATAAAGAAGGAATTAAATTCCCTTTTGTATTATTTGCTAATGACCCCCAATTAAGAGTTGGTTCTGCCATTGCTATGGTAGGTGTTTTAGGGGAGACATTGGATAACGTGCGTTGTATTACGACTGCACATATAGGGGCTATTTTAGAAAAACCGCGGTTAACATATTGTATTGATGAAAATGTCAGGCTGGGGTTTGTTGGAGCACCTGTGATAAATGAGCAAGGGGATGTGGTTGGTGTTATTGGATTTGATTTGAGTAAGGCAGAAGGAGGCGAGGTGTATACTCGTAGTGGGCACCCATTGGTATATCAATATGAACTGTTCAAGAAATATTTAGAAGAACCACCTAAAATCCAATTAAAAGAAGATGAACAAGAGGCATGGCTTGGCGTGATAACTCAGCCTTTAACTGACGATTTCGCAGAGTACTGGGGACTTCCTAAAGAAGGGGGACTTATTGTAGCTACAGTCGTTAATCCTTCCCCAGCCTCAGAATGTGGATTAAAAGTTGGAGATATAATTACCAATTTTAATGGAGTACCTATCCGTGCAAAATATGATAGCGATGTTACTGGTTTTACAAAATTAGTTCGAGAGGCTGGGGCTGGAAACCATGTAAAGATTGAAATTTTGCGAGATGGGACACCTATGACATTGACCACATTGCTCAGTAATCGCCCAAGACGGTCTTATGAAGCGGAGGAATATGAATGGGAATCTGTTGGACTAACAATTCGTGAGATAACCCCAGATTTAAGAATAGCGTTAAGCATAGATGAATCTGTTCAAGGAGTGTTTGTTTATCGTGTGAAATCAGGGAGTCCAGCACAAGTCGCAAGATTAGCCCGTGGTTTTATTATTCAATCTATTGGGAATTATCCTATAAGTTCTATTAAAGAATTTAAGGAGTTAGCTAAAGTAATTGATGAAAGAAAACCTAAAGAAATTACAGTGTTTGCAAAAATAGGGAATATCTCTGGATTCTTCAGGATTCAACCAAGGTGGGGTGAGTCAGAATAAAATTTTTGAATGATGTAATTACTTGATTTTGTGTATTAATTTTAATATAATGTATTTGAATTGAGCGGGATTAACTCAGTTGGTAGAGTGCCAGCTTCCCAAGCTGGATGTCGCGGGTTCGAGACCCGTATCCCGCTCCACTTTTTTATAAGTTTATTTATGTTTGAGAAAATCTTGTGTCTCATGGATAATTAACGGGGTTAAAAAAACAATAGATATTAAATTAGGGAGAGCCATTAATGCATTTGCAATATCTGCTAATGTCCACACAATATTTAGTTTTAAGTTGGCTCCTATAAATACTGCAATTACCCACATCCAGCGGTATATAAAAATCCTCTTTGTTTTGAATAAATATTCCCAAGCCTTTTCTCCATAGTATGACCAACCTAAAATAGTTGAATAAACGAATGAAATTAAAGCAATTGTTAACACTATGGGACCGAATATTGGATAACTACTCCATGCAATATTTGCTATTTCTATTGGTGATGATGATTTACTCCAAGCCCCTGATGAAACTAATGTGAGTCCAGTAATAAAGCAGATCACGACGGTATCCCAAAATGTGCCTGTTGCGGATACAAGAGCCTGTTGGACAGGATGTTTTGTTTTTGCAACAGCCGCAACAATAGGGGCACTTCCTAATCCCGCTTCATTAGAAAAAAGACCACGAGCAACACCAAACCGAACTGCCTCACGGACACCTGCCCCTAAAAAACCGCCTATTGCAGATTGTCCTGTAAATGCAGATTTGAAAATTAGAAGGAGAGACTCAGGAAGATGATGATAATTAATTATTAAAATGCCAATACATCCAAAGAGATAAAAAACCACCATAAAAGGAACTAACATTTCACATACACAGGCAATACTTTTTATCCCTCCAAGAATTACTAATGCAGTAAGGAAGGCTGTGATAATCCCTGTGATTACAGAGGGCAGTCTAAATGTATTTTCAATTGTTTGAGACATTGCATTGGACTGAACCATATTCCCTATACCAAAAGAGGCTATCACAGTAAATAGAGCAAAAAGCACGGCTAATATTTTAGAGTTAAGCCCTTTTTCTAAGACATACATAGGACCACCTACAAATTCGCCGAATTCATTTTTATCTCGAAACTTGATAGATAGCACAGCCTCGGAGTATTTTGTAGCAAAACCAAAAACTCCTGTTAACCACATCCAGAAGACCGCTCCTGGCCCACCTGCTGAGATTGCGGTTGCAACACCTATTATATTTCCAGTGCCAACAGTAGCGGCAAGAGCTGTCATCAGCGATGCAAAATGACTAATTTCCCCAGGTTCTGATTGGGGTCGGGCTAAAGAAAAGCGTATTGCTGTTGTGATATATCGTTGGATAAATCGTAGTCTTATTGTCAGGAAGATATGCGTTCCTAATAGAAGAACAATGGCAGGATAGCCCCATACATAATTTGATATTGTTGATAAAAGTTGTTCTATCTCTTCCAACGAATTTATATCCTAAACAATTCTATTTGAGAACCCGCTAACCGACGATTTTTTCAGCTTTATAGCCACCTTGCATGACATCTCGTCCATAAATTAGCCCAAAGACAATCACAAGAATAATGCAAAGTGCGGAAACATATCGGAAAGCAATTCGTCCTCCATAGAGGTCAGCAGGGTTGAGTAGTTCCTTAGCGGATTTGCCGATATTTGCATTTTCAGGGGCTAATAATTGGATAGCCCTAAGGAGATTTGCGGTTTTAATCTCTGGAAGTTTATTGTTAGTCTTATAGTAATTTTCAATGTTTTTGGCTTCGTTAATTAGGTTATCGATAGCTATTTGCTCACGTTCAGGTCTACCCTTCTTATAATCAGGAAAAACTTGTGATACTTCTTGTACAATTGCAATAGTTTTCTGTAACTCAAATTTTTCATGTCCATAGTAATCCGCTACTCTACCCATTAAGGGTATTGTTATAAGTCCAACAGCCACATTCCCAGCCACTCCTAATAAGGCAAGTGCAAATTCACCACCTTTGGGGACTCTTTCTGATGCAACACCTAACATAGTAGGCCAAAAATAACAAACGCCGAGAGCGAAAACCGTATCGGCTATAAAAATAGATGTATAACTATTTGCAAAACTGAGCATATAAAGTCCTATACCTGATAAGATTGCTGAGCTTAACAACATTCCTGTTGGGGATAACTTATTTACAACAGGTCCTGAAAATTGTCTTAGCAATGCCATTAGTAAACTTGTCCAAACTAAGACTAACATTCCTGGGATTCCTCCAGATTCAAGAACCGCAGGTATCCAACGGTTAGGACCTAATTCCACAGATGCAGTCATCATCATGCAAATAAATAGCAAAATGAAAAGGGGTCTTCCCAATGTCTCTTTTATCATTTCGCCAAAACTTACGCCAGATTGAGCTCGTTCTGTTTCTGGGAAGTTTTCCATAAGCATAATAACAGCGTAAGCGAACGTAGGTATTAAAATAGAACCAACTTTAAGTTGCCAGGAAGTAATCCCTACTTTGTCAAGGAAATAACACAGTAAACCGCCAATAACTATTCCTCCTGGAAACCACACATGGAACTGATTTAGTTTTTGTGTTTTTTTGTCAGGATATAGTGTGGCAACTAAGGGATTGCATGCCCCTTCGACAAGTCCGTTGGCAAATGCAATTGTAAGTGCCCCGAAGAATAGCATCCAGAAGCCATTTGCAAAAATCATGAGTGAAATCCCGCTTACGAAGAAGACAAAAGCTAATCGAAGTAGGAAACGAATGCCTAATACCGAGCATAAGGGGCCGAATATTAAAATAGAAATTGGGAAGCCCCAAAGGCCTGCTCCACCTATCCATCCAGCCTGTTCATTGGTTAGTAAAAATTGTTGTTTTAATGGGTTCATAATGGCACTTAATACAGCAAATGTCATGGCTGTTGCTACCAAAGCGGTACAGCTTCCTACAAACAGTTTTGTCGGTTTAATTTCTTGACTCATATTAACGCTCCTTATAAGTTAAATTATATTTTTTATATATTCATTAAATTGCTTTCAGTTATAATAAATTGAAAAATGTCGTTGCATTAACAATTATTATTGATTTTATACATTCTTGTCAAAAAAATAAATAATGAAATAAGATTAAATGAGTAAGAAAGATAATTTAATAGTTCAATTATTTTGGCTTGTATTGCTTTTGGTAATGTTATCTTTGGGATTTCTTGTACAAAGTATTTATTTAGTCTATGCAATTTATGTTTTTTTAATTGTGTTTATTTTGTCAAGTATTTTAAACCGTTTGTGGTTAAGAGTTATTGATTGTAATCGCATTGTAAAGCCTGTAGTAATAAATGAGGGACAGGAAGTAGAAGTTACTGTTTTTGTACACAATAAATTTTGGTTACCAATCCCGTGGTTGTATGTTGAGGATATAACTCCGTCAGGGTGTGAAATTATAGGGTCAAATGCACAATTATTTATCTTAAAACCAGATGAGATGATGCCTATTTCATACAAACTTAGATGTCCAAGGAGAGGTTATCATCGTATAGGTCCATTAGTGATGGAAACAGGTGATTTTTTTGGATTGCAACGGCGATTCCGTACGGATGAGAATCAAGAATATATTACTGTACTACCCTCCGTAGTTTATATCAAAAGTTTTCAGGTTTCTACACGAAGACCTCATGGACCTGTTCGTGTATCCCATAAAATCTATGAGGACCCAACAAGAATTTACGGGATAAGAGAATATACGCCTGGTGATCCCTTAAAATCGATTCACTGGAAAGTCTCAGCTAAGGCTAACAAGTTACAGGTTAAAACATATGAACCTGCAACAGTAATTGGGGCAACTCTTGTTCTCGATATGTTTGAGGATAATTATTTGCCCCAGAGTAGAGAAGAACGGATGGAATTGGCTATTACAACCACAGCTTCCATCGCATATCTACTTCATCTTTCTGGTGAGCCTGTAGGCTTTGTTACAAATGGAATGGATGCAAGTGAAACCGCAGAATATAAAAGGAAAAGTGAAGTGTCCATGGCTCGCGATGACCTTGTTACAAAAATTATTCAGGAACAACAACCAGAACATTTAAGTCCATTAATAGTTCCTACCCGTAGGTCGCCTGTTCAGTTGCAAAAGATATTAGAAAATTTAGCTCGTGTGATACCAGGAAAAAAGGTTGATATCCCATATCTCTTACAAATGACAGCTCCCCATTTTCCGAGAGACAATGCATTGATTTTAATCGTTCCTCAAGTATCTGATGACCTTGCATCTGTTGTGGAGAATTTAAGGGCTAACGGTTTTATTATCACTGTATTTTTAATTAAAGATGATGATGCATATAAGGAATCTGTTGTGAAGGTAGGTAAATTTGGCATCCATATTTTTCATATTCAGCATGAACAAGATTTGTTCTATATTGCTCCTCAAAAGATTGGAGTATAACGATGAGAATCCCAGATTGGATGGAAGATGGTAGTTTGTCATGGAGTGACAGTAAAGAAGAAAAAGTCACATCTGACGAAAAAGAACAGGAAGAACAGCCACCCGTCCTTGTTTCTACGGATTTTACGAAATTAAATGTTAAAACGAAATATAGCGGAGAATATATTGTTGGTACAGAGTGGACATTAACAGACACTTTGCTTAGCATTGTTAATCCTTTTCTAATTTTGGTTTTGCTATGGTCTATAGTCTTTTTTTTGTTAGATGTTCGCTATATTTATACAGAAGTCAATGATATTAATTTGAGATTTGTTGTTTTTTTCTTAGTTTTAGGGATTGTAGGTGTAAATAGAATATTTGCTACGGAGAGTGTTGAGAGTGGGATAAGTTATGGTGCAGGTCTGGCTTTGGCTATAAGTTTATATGTGATGGTAAGTACTTCTGTATATGGAACAGGCTCTATTATCTATAATCTTGTCACTGGAAATAGTTTTTTGGCTTTTCTATCCAATATGGGAGTTGTTATTTTTTTATGGTGGTTAACAAATAGAATAACGTATGAATGTTGTATTGATGAGAATCCGAATGCGGGAGAAATCGGTATTGCTACCAGTGTAAATAAGGCATTTCAGAAAACGGTTAGGAAAGAGGAAACAGAACATCGTAAAGAAAAAATGGGAACAGAACTTTTCTATGAGTTGGAGGCAGTAGACCCTACACAATTGTCTTTTAAGGACCCATCAGTAAAAGATATCACATTTAATATTATGGGTTTTGGTGAAAGGTTATCACGTATTCCCGCAGGTATCTCTGTATTATTTTTTAGCATTCCTGTTCTTGGAATTTTTTCGTTAGGACTGAGAATACTTGTAAATGGTGGAGAACAGATGGTCAATGTCGGTTGGGTTTATTTAGGACTCTTTGTATTTTCATCTATGACTTTGTTAGTTATGACCAGTTTGGGTGGTCTCAGGGAATATTACAAAAATCGAAGGGTATATGTTCCTTCGATGTTAGGTGTAACATGGGTGTTATTAGGTATAACAATTATCGTTGTTGCTATGGTGTGTGCCACATTTTTACCGCTTCCAACATTGCCAAAACCCTTTTATGTCGCGGAACATCAAACCGACCCTTGGGTGCGTAATAGTCATTTTCAGTTAAATCCAATTGTTGTA
>JAIWNQ010000034.1 GCA_020216745.1 Candidatus Hydrogenedens sp. | reverse complement strand
GCACCAGTTGTTGAAATATGGCAACAGCAAATGATACTTCAAAAATTGAGATATGTCGTGATTTTTATACTTATATTTGTTAGTTCATGGGTTGCTTTTTCCGCAGTAAAAAGATTTATTGTCCATTGGTGGCAAGTATCGTTACAACGAGGTGGATTTCTCGTTAGATGGCTTATGAAACTTTTGGAGAGACGAAAAGGAAAGGTGAAGATAAAAAGGAAAATATCAATTAAGTCTTCTAAATCTATTAAATTTGTAAATTCGTTATCAGACCCTAATATGAGTCAAAAGTTCACACCTAATGAGCATATTGAGTATGCATATCAAGCTTTATGTGCTTTGGCTGAGGATTTGGGTGTTCCTAAAAAATTAAATGAGACGCCCTTAGAATTTTTGGCGAATTTGCCTAATGTTTTAGAAGTATTAAGAGAAGAAATTGAAGAACTTACTCTTTTATATCAAACTGCGGTATTTTCCCCTATAAAATTTGATAGTAAAATTTTGGATAGGTTACGGAAATTTTGGATTTTATACACTCGTGTGCGAAATAGATTATTGTAGTGAACCTTTATAAAAATCCAATTTGGTTATTGTCTTTTGGTCAACTGTTGTATTAGTAATTGTGCTTTTTGTTGTTCCCCGCATTGTCTCAATAGGTCAACGGCAAGGTCGTATCTTTTTTCAAGTATCATTTGTTGGCTTAAAGGTTCCAAAAGTAATTTTTTATATTTTTCTGGAATAATATTAATGCCTGTTTTATAAATATGTTGGACAATCTTATTACAAAGATTGCTTTTTTGAGTTGAATTGGTTGGAAGATTGTTCATTAAATTTAACCATATCCGAATTGCTCTTTCATAATAACCTGCTTCCCACCATAAAAAACTTGCCATTTCTAAGTAGTTTTTCTTTTCTAACCATTGTGCAGCTTTTTTTGTTTTTCCGATACTTACAAGTAGATTAGCACATTGTTCTGGCTCACCTGCTTTTAATAATAATTTTGCAGAATATACAGTGTATCCTGCTTTTGCATACTCTGTAGCAGACCTCTTGAGCATACCTGCTTTTTCGAATGCCCAACCTGCTTCTTTATATTTTTGCATAGATACATACACTTCACCTAATTGTTCGAATTTCTTTTCTTTTTTTAGCCGTTCTATAGTTTGTTGAGGTGCTTTAAGCGATTCCAGTTCTTGGATAAATTCAGATTGTTTATCTATGGTTTCAGATGCTGGAGGTATTACAGGTGTGCTCTCTGCTATAAATTTGCGATTTCTCCAAAAACGGCGAATACGAAGGTATATTTCATAAAAAAGTAAAAAGATTAGAAAGGTAATCGTACCTTTTACAATAATGGGTGCCCAAGGTTCGATAAGTTCATAACCGATATAATTCTCTACCGTATTGATTACTTTGTCTAAAAATGTGTTCCAGTACCAATTAATAAATTTCACCTTTAGCCCTCCAAAAAGGATGTAGGCATTTTATTCTTTAAATTTCCTAATCTCGATTTGCATACCTTCAGAAATTGAGGATAGTGTGTTAGGGGAGTCGGATATGGTTCCTAATATATTTACAGCGGTTATTAGTCTGCATTCGTTTCCTCTTGATATAGGGGTTTTCCCAAAAGGTATGGCTACTGAATTACCTTCTACCCAGAAACAAATGGTTCCTGGTGGGACAACATCTGTTGCGTTATCCTCCAAGGTCGCTTTGATAGGCACATTAAAATATATTTCATCTCCCCAGCGTTGGGCTAAGGATTTTACGGGCAATGTTTCCCATAGTTTCTCAGCAGTGGGTGATGAATTGAGGATGCCTTTTACAGATTTATCTTTCCAGATGATAAGAATTTCTTTTTTAATATCCATATTTACTATTTCTTTACATTGTTATTTTGGCTTTCATAAGGTACCATGAATCTTTTTCATAAAGACAAACCTCGGGGATGTTAGGTAAAATTCGGGTCAGTGGTTCTAAATTATTAGATTCTAATAGATTTTTATTGGCTTCGAGAAATAATTTTATATTATTCGTATCGATTTTTAAGAAACCATAAGGGCATTCATTATTAGTATTAGACTGTGTCTGTTTTTCTGACTGGTCTGAGTTTTCTAAGGATTCCGATTCTCCAGACTCTTCAGGTTTTATTACATCTAAAGCGACTTTATCAGCAAGACTAATAAGTTTGGTTCTGTTATTGGTTAGAACAATATAAGGGTCTTTAAAGCCTATATTTAATGTTAGAGGCAGTTTTAGCATTACAGATAAGTCTGCTTTTAATGTGCTAAAGTCGCCAATAGGTTCATCATCAACAGCAACTGCTTTAAGTAGTCCTTTAGCATTTTCTACTTGTTTGGATTTAGCACAGAAAACAATGTCTGGATATAACTCGCTACTGGGATATATGCCAATAGACAATTCATCCGAGATTAGGGGAGAGGTGACTATGCCAGTTAGTTTATTAAATTTTGTCTTCAAGTCTCCTTTTGTGTCTTGCCGAAGCAAGTTTGGCAAAAACTCTCTTATAGCATTAGTTAAGGCTAAATCAAGGGTTAATAGACTGTTATCAGGCAAGAATTTTGAAAGGGTAAGTTCTGGTTTTTTTGATTTATTAACCATATTTGGTAGTGAATGAACAGAAAAAGCGATTTCAGTAAAATCGCTATTTGGATTTATAACAGCACAGAATTCATCATAATCCCTACCTAATGTAAGGGTAACAGCTTTGAACCAGTTAGGTTCGTAAGAGTCCTCGGATACTTTTTTCTTTAGTTCATCTGAAATAGATAAAAGAATAGCAATTTCATTTGTCCCTAAAATGGGTTTTCCATAAAGCCCATAGTTGTAGGACGGAAGGATATTTTCTCTTAGTATGGTTTGTGTAAGAAGGGATAAATCATTTGAACATACTATGTGATTTCTATATAACATAAATCCAAATTTGTTTTTATTATCCCAATAAGCTGAATAGGGTGCGGATATGAACCAATACCACGAAGTTTTTAATGATGTTTTTTTAGCATCGGGGAAAACTTTTGCGAAAGCATCTAAGTTATTGGTTGGCAAAACTATTTGCCACTTATCATTAGGGGTATAGAAAAATGCACAAGGGTTGTCGATATTGATACCGATGGACTTTAAAGAAGTTTCAAAGGATTGGTCTTCTTTCCCTTTTAATAACATTGAAATAATAGGTTGATTTATTATGTCATTTAATACTTTATTTTCAGCAAATGAGTTTATTTTAGAAAGGATATGTATTATTTGTGTAACGGAAGGGGAAATGAGGGCAAATGCATCAGCTTGGGGTTGAAATGTTAAAAGTGAACGTGATATTAGTTGGTCGGGATTACCATAAATTTGAGTTTCTTTTAATGGTTCTTTGGGTGCTGGTTTACTGCATGAAAAGAGGATAGGTGTTATTAGACATACAAATAAAAAAAAGACCCAAATTTTGTTATTTTTTTTCATTCTATTTCTCCTTTTTGGATTTTACTATAATAGTTTTTGTGTTATCTTAATTCCCGCTTGTTATGATTATAAAATATAAATTATGATTTTAATGTTATTTTAATTGATTTTATAAGGTGTTTAAAAATAGATAGGATTGTTTGTATTATGCCTATTAGTAATTCATCATTACAAAAAAATTTAACGGTTGTAGTTATAGGGGCTTCAGGTGACCTTTCGTTACGTAAGATATTCCCCGCTTTTTATGCATTGTTTGCTAAAAAATTATTGCCTCAGAAATTTAGAATTATTGGCTTTGCAAGAACGGATATGAATAACGAGTCATTTCGAGAGAAGATAAGGGCTTTTTTATTGAGTCAGGCTCACAATACCCAAGATATAGATGAATTTTTAACGAGATGTTTTTACTGTAGAGGTAATTATGATGAGTATCAGGATTATGAAAAGATAGGAAAGTTAATAAAGGAGTTGGAAGAAGGGAAGTTATCGAATAAGATTTATTATCTTGCTATACCTCCATTCTTATTTCTAACAGTATCGAATGCCCTTGCCCACTCTAATCTTATCCATAGTCAAGGGGAAGATGTATGGACACGGGTTGTGGTAGAAAAACCATTTGGAAGGGATAGAGAGAGTTCTGATGAGTTAACCTCAGGATTGCAGAAAGTTTTTAGAGAAGAACAAGTATATCGTATTGACCATTATCTTGCGAAAGAGGTGATTCAAAATCTAATGGTTTTGCGATTTGCTAATTTAATACTGGAACCGCTATGGAATCGGCAGTATATACAAAATGTCCGTATATCATGGATGGAGGATATTGGTATTGAAGGTCGAGGTGGATATTTTGATGAATATGGAATAATTAGGGATGTAATGCAAAATCATTTGTTGCAGATGGTCGCATTAGTTGCAATGGAACAGCCTATAAAATTAGAAGCGGATTATATTCGTGATGAAAAAGTAAAGGTGTTAAGATGTATTTCTCCTATTACATTATCGCAATTGGTTATAGGGCAGTATGGTCCTGGTATTTTGCAGTGTAAGAAATGTGAGGTTAAACATGGATATCGCGAAGAAGAAGGGGTTCCAAAAGATTCAATTACCCCTACCTATGCAGCAGTATCTTTATTTGTTAAAAATCGGAGATGGGATGGAGTTCCCTTTTTACTGAGAGCAGGAAAAGGATTATCAAAAAGGATGACGGAAATAAAAATTCAGTATAGGGAAGTTCCAGGAAATATTTTTACAGAGACAGCACCACAACTTTTACCTAATGAATTAATTATTCGAGTTCAGCCAGATGCTATGATTGCTTTAAGGATTGTTAATAAAATTCCTGGATTGTCACTTGTGCTTGGAGAATCTAATCTTGATTTGTCCTATGAATCTGCATTTGTAACACCTGTTCCGGATGCATACGAACTACTGTTATTAGATATAATTCGTGGAGATAAAAGTTTATTTATCCGTTCCGATGAGTTAGAAGCAGCATGGGATATTTTTAGTCCTGTTTTACATGAGATGGAGAAGAAACGAATTCAGCCTGTAATATATCCATTTGGTTTAGATGGACCATATACGGCTGATTTATTAGCAAGTAAATATGGTACCGCATGGTAAAAATAAAGTATAAGGAGTATGGTTATGAAGAATGAAGGAACGAATACGTGTGTGTTTGGTATTTATGTCACAATGTTTGTGTGTTTGTTAATGATTGTCGTAGGTTGTGGAAAAGTCCAAAATGCAGAGGATAAAGGCACAAAAAGGGAAAAACCACGAATTGCCTTAATAATGAAATCGTTGGCAAATGAATTTTTTAAAACAATGGAAGAGGGTGCAAGGAGGCATAATAAGGAGCATTCTTCTGAATACGAATTGATTGTTGAAGGTATTAAAGATGAATTAGATATAAATCGTCAAGTGCAATTGGTAGAAAGTATGATAGGACAACGTGTCGACGCTATCGTTATTGCCCCAGCAGATTCAAAAGCATTAGTACCAGTATGTAAGAAGGCATTGAAAGCAGGTATCATTGTTATCAATATTGATAATCGTTTTGATACTGATGTCGTCCGCGAAAATGAGGTACAGATTCCCTTTGTAGGTCCAGATAATCGTAAAGGGGCAAAAAAAGTGGGTGATTATCTTGCTCAACAGTTACAACCCGGCGATGCAGTGGCTATAATTAATGGTGTCCCCACCGCTTATAATGCAATCCAAAGACGATTAGGGTTTTTAGATGCCATTCAAGAGCGAGGGCTAAAGTTAGTTGCAGAAGAAAATGGTGATTGGGAAATGTCAAAAGCAAATAAAGTAGTGTCCGCATTGATGACAGAAAAACCGGAAATCAAAGGGATTTTCTGTGCAAATGATAGTATGGCATTAGGGACAATATCTGCATTAAAAGCAGTGGGACTTATTGATAAAGTAAAAGTTGTTGGTTTCGATAATATTTCAGCAGCAAATGAGTTGTTGGAAAAAGGTGAATTATTAGCAACGGCGGACCAACATGCAGACCAGTTGGCTATTTATGGTATAGAATATGCCTTAGAATGTCTAAACACAAAAAATATACCCGCAGATAAAGAAACACCTGTTGATTTAGTAGTAAAAAAGTAAAAGAAATTTGAGCATGAAGATAATTATTAATTTTGTAAAAGAACAAATAGGATTACTGTTAGCACTTTGCCTACTAATTGGATTTTTTAGTTTAAAATCTCAGTACTTTTTTTCTTATTCCACATTGATAACTATTTTGAATCAAATACCACACATTTTGCTTTTGTCCATTGGTATGTCAATGGTATTAATTATTGGAGGGATTGACCTTTCGGTTGGTTCGGTGTTAGGGTTGTCTGGAGCTGTATTAGGTATTTTACTCGTTCAAAAATATCCATTACCACTGGCGATTGTTGCTTGTTTAGTAACGGGGGTTATTTGTGGAACTATTAATGGGTTTATTATAACTCAATGGCGTATTCCTGCTTTTATTGTGACTTTGGGGATGTTAGAGGCAGGTAGGGGACTTACTTATTTATTCACTAAATCACAAACACAGTATTTAAGTTCTACCCTTGATAATATTGCTGAACCAAATTTGTTTGGAATACGTTTACCTCTTTTTTTAGCAATGGTAATAGTTATCATTGCCCATATTCTATTAGTAAATACTCCTTTTGGTCGGCATTGTTTTGCCGTTGGTGCGAAAGAAGAAACTGCTCATTTATCTGGAATAAATACCCGAAAATTAATATTTTCTGTTTATGTTATTTCCGGTTTCTTATCTGCTCTTGCAGGGTTGTTGCACTGTGCACGATTAAGTTCGTCCGACCCTAATGCAGGAATTGGGTACGAATTATCAGCCATTGCTTCAGCAGTTATTGGAGGTAATAGCCTAAGTGGCGGAAAAGGCTCAGTTATTGGAACGGTGTTGGGTGTTATTATTATAGCGACGTTAGAAGTAGGACTTGTGCAAATTGGTGTGCCGGAGCCTTGGAAGAGAGTTATAACCGGTGCTGTAATTATTTTAGCTGTAATTGCAGATGTTTACCGTGGAAGATTGAAGATTTTTCAGAAAATATAATTGAGGCTACTTATGTGATTAAAGTTTTTGTTAATGAAAAACAATATGAATTCTCAGAGGGGGTAACATTAGACGACATTAAACAAAAATTTAAACCCACCGCAGATTTAGTAATATTAAATGGGTTTCCAATCTCTGTTGATAATTTGTCACAAAAAGTTTTAGAAGGGGATAGAGTCGTCTTAATAAAAAAAGGGGAAATACCTTCTGAAGATGAGTTAGAAACCTTAATGGTTGCAAGGCATACGCCAGGTGTTCATAAGAAAATTAAGAACAGTTCTGTGGGAATTGCTGGATTAGGAGGGCTTGGTTCCAATGTTGCGATAGCACTGGCACGAGTAGGTATAGGCAAATTGGTCCTCGTTGATTTCGATGTAGTCGAACCCAGTAATTTAAATCGTCAACACTATTTTTTACGTCATATAGGGTTGTTTAAAACAGAAGTGATGAAACAGATGATTTACGAGATAAATCCGTATGTTAATGTTGTGATCCATACCATTAAAGTAGATGAAACGAACATAGCCGAATTATTTTCGGATATAGATATTCTTGTAGAAGCATTTGATACAGATATTGCTAAACGAATGTTAATAGAAAATTTTCAAAAAATATATCCTAAAAAGTCGATAATTAGTGCCTCCGGAGTTGCAGGATATTATTCATCTAACACAATTCGAGTTCGAAAAATTACTCCATATTTTTATGTTGTTGGTGATGAGGAACATTCAGCAATGCAGGGTGTAGGATTAATGTCTCCCAGAGTAGGTATTGTTGCACATATGCAGGCGAATATGGTTTTGCGTGTAATCATGAGTGAGGATAAACCTTGATTTAGAAAGGAGAACGTTTATATATGAACTCACCGCACATCGTAATTATAGGAGCAGGCCCAGGAGGTTTAACCGCTGGAATGATACTTGCAAGTCATGGTTTTAAGGTGACAATCTTTGAGAAAGATCCAATCGTTGGAGGAAGAAATAAATATTTACAATTTGGAAATTATAAATTTGATTTAGGACCTACTTTTTTGATGATGCGTTACGTCCTGGAACAAGTGTTCCAATTAGCAGGGAGAGATGTACATGATTACCTTAAAATTTATAAATTAAATCCTATGTATCGATTGGCATTTAAAGATTTTTATCTGGATGTTACAGATGACCATAAAGAAATGGCTGACAGAATTGAAAAATTATTTCCAAATGGAGGCGAGGGCTTTAAATATTTTATGAAGAGGGAAGCCAATCGGTTTAAATATATGAGAAAATGTTTAGAAAAGCCGTATCTTTCGATATTTGACATGGTAGGAAAAGATTTAATGTTTGCACTACCACATCTTGCTATTGGAAGAACAGTAAACGATGTGCTTTCAGATTACTATAAAGAGGAAAATCTTCGTATCTGTTTTTGTTTCCAAAGTAAATACTTGGGGATGTCACCATGGGAATGTCCCGGCGCTTTTGCTATGATTGCTTATGTAGAACATGAATTTGGAATTGACCATGTCGAGGGAGGTTTATCTGAAATTTCAAGTTCTATGGCAAAGGTAATAAATGAATATGGAGGAGAAATATATACAAATACAAAAGTAGAACGGGTTGTTGTCGATAATGGGTCTGCTCATGGTGTCGTTTTAGAAGATGGAACAAAAATGAAAGCGGATGAAGTTATTATTAATGCAGATTTTGCGTATGCTATGAGTAGTTTGTTTAAAGGGGATTTATTGAAAAAATATGCACCAGATAAATTAAAGAAAAAGAAATATTCATGTTCTACATTTATGCTATATCTTGGTTTGGATAAACTATATGATGAAGTGCACCACACAATCCATTTTGCTGACAATTACTATCAGAATACGGAAGACATTGCAAATCGTAAGGTATTGTCAGAAGATTTTTCTTTCTATATACGAAATGCAAGTTTATTAGACAAAACACTTGCACCTGAAGGACATTCTGCTCTTTACGTATTGGTTCCTGTTCCAAATAATACCTCTGGTATTAAGTGGGAAGACATTAGACAGGAATACAGGAATAAGGTTATAGATAGAATTAAAGAGAGAACCACCATGAAAGATATAGATAATCACATCAAAGTAGAGCATTGTATAACTCCACTGGATTGGGAACAAATAGGAGTGTATAACGGAGCGACATTTAATTTGGCTCATAATTTGGGACAAATGCTGTATTTTAGACCGCATAATAAATTTGAAGAAATAGATCATTGTTATCTGGTAGGAGGTGGAACACATCCAGGCAGTGGATTACCTACAATTTACGAATCTGCACGAATTACGTCACAATTGATAATGGGAAAATACGACAAATAATATAGAAAAACTGTGTTATATTTATCTATTCTAATCCGGGAGCAAAGCCATCTTCACTATTGGGGTCACAATGATAATATCCCCCAGCAGAATTAAATAGTTGAATAACTCTTAACACTTCATATAAATTAATATTGAAGTCAGCTGGATTATAGTCAGCAGAATGATTCCTACAATTTCTTGGTCCATCAGGTATGGGAGCATAACCATCTTCAGTCCCCGGTTTACAAGAATATCCTCCAACATTGTAGAACTGAATTGCACGGAGAAGTTCAACAAGTTCAATTTGCCAATTTCCATTCGAATCTAAACTATGATGATAAGTTATTTCTCCTTCACCCTCTTCTGGTTGTCCTTCAGTTATTCCTTCAATAGTCCCTTCTTCTATTTGACCTTCTGTAGTGCCTTCACCTTCTTCCTGACATTTGTTGAAGATTAAAGCCCATTCTTCAACACGACCTACCTCTCCAGAGACAGCATCCGCAACCTGAAGTGTCCATCTTCCGTGCATATTCTCTCCTTGGAACGTAGATAAAGGCATTATAGGTGCAAATTCTCCTGTATATGGACTTGAAGCCGAATCGATGGGTACTGATGACGTA
>JAIWNQ010000033.1 GCA_020216745.1 Candidatus Hydrogenedens sp. | reverse complement strand
GATGGAGATATTATAAAGGCTTTAGGTGATTCTTGGGTCGATTCAGAAGGGAAAATGAGAGCGTTTATTGGGACAGTGAAAGAAGGGGATGAATATGTTGACTATCTGTGTATAGTAAATATCCCTGACAGTGTTAACATTCAAACCGCTGATTCTGGAACCTGCACAACATATCTGAAATCACCAGAAGGGGTGGTTATTCATAAAATAACTAAGGTTTTTTCTTCTGGAATTGTTCGAGGTTCTCCTGATGGTAAACGAATAGCTTATTTAAATAAAGATAATGAAGGAAAAACGCAAATATTTATCTTAAATGTCCCAAATATGAATGATACAAATGAGATAGAAATGAAGCCTATTCAGGCGAGTTTTTTAAGCGAGGGAGTTGAGGATAATATTCGTTGGCATCCATCTGGAAAAACCATTTTTTCAATTAGTGATGGTAGCATAGTTGCAATATGTGTCGAAGAAGGAGACCATTTTGCAGAGTCAGTTTTTTTAACATCAAAATATTATGTTAATAAGCCTTATGCCATCGTAGTTTCAAGGAAAGGGGATTTAATAGCGTTTAATCGAGTAGTTCCTACTTGTGATGAGTATGGTAACAGACACGTAACTTTTGATGGAAAGGACTTTTCTCAGATTTTTATTATAAACTATAATGATGAGGATAATGACGGATTGCCCGACAGTTAATCATGATTATCGGATTGATAGATAAATGTTTTATGTAATTATAATATGAGTTGACTTACGAATTAATGATTTGATTAATAATATATCCTCCTGCTGTTAGACCAATAATTCCTGGAAGGTATGAAATACTTCCGATATTTTTTTTATTTCCTTTGAACATGTATAAATTACTCTCAGGCGAAATTTCCGATTTAATAGGTGGTTCTTTGGAAAAGACACATGGTATACCCTTTGTAATGTTTCTTTTCCTTAATTCTGTCCTGATTATTTTGGCTAATGGGCATGTATGGGTTTTTGAGATATCTGCAATTGTAATGGCTGATGGGTTTATTTTCCAACCTGCTCCCATACATGAAATTGTTTTGATATTGTTTTTATAAAGCGATTCTAAGAGATGAACCTTACTTTCAATTGTATCGATAGCATCTATGGCATATTGAATATTATTTTTTAGAATTGAAGGGATTGTTTCTTTAGTGATGAATATTGTGAATTTATGCAGATGCACCTCAGGATTGATGGTATATATCCGTTCCTCAGCAACATCGGTTTTATATTTATCTATTGTTTGATATGTTGCAAGAAGTTGTCTGTTAATATTTGATATTTCAACGCGGTCAAAGTCAATAATAGTGATTGTTCCAACTCCTGCACGGACAATGGCTTCTAACGCATAAGAGCCAACTCCACCTAAACCGAAAACAGCAACGTGAGCATTTTTCAGTTTATTTTGTTTTTCTTCACCAATTAACTGAACGTTTTTTTCAAAAATAGATTTGTAAATATTTTTTCGAATTTGACTCATAATTTTAGGAATAAAGAGCAAGACATTTTCGTTTTTTTGTTTGAAAGTTTTTAACAAATAGTAGTTTAACATGAAACTATATCTATATGAAAGGAGATTAGATATGTCATACCAATTACCTTCATTACCTTATTCTTATGATGCGTTAGAGCCACATATTGACACACGTACGATGGAGATTCATCACCAGAAACACCACACCGCTTATATTGATAATGTAAATAAAGCCCTTGAATCATTGCCACAGTTTTCGGGTATAGCGGTGGAGGTATTGTTATCGAAGATTAATGAAGTCCCAGAAGATAAACGACAAATTGTAATTAATCACGGAGGTGGGCACGCTAATCATTCGCTATTCTGGGAAATTATGTCGCCAAAAGGTGGGGGTGAACCTAAAGGGGATTTGTTAAAAGCAATAGAAAGAAATTTTGGTAGCTATGGGTCGTTTAAGGAGTTATTTGAAAATGCAGGGAAAACAAGATTTGGAAGTGGTTGGGCATGGTTGGTTGTGGACCAGAACAAAGAGTTGAAGGTATATAGCACAGCAAACCAAGACTCACCTATTTTACAGGGACATATTCCTATTTTAGGGTTAGATGTATGGGAACATGCATACTATTTGAAGTATCAGAATCGCAGGCCTGAATATATAACGGCGTTTTGGAATGTCGTTTATTGGGATAAAGTTCATGAACTCTGGAAGGAAGCGGAAAAGTAAGGCTACACTATTTAAAAATGGATTAAAGGCACATAAGCAAATCTTATGTGCCTTTCCTATTTATAAATTGATAAATAAAGTCTTTTATTTTTTCTCCCACTATCTCTTTATCATAATCCCAAAAAATGACATGGTCTGAATTTTCAAGCCATAGTATATCTTTATTTTCGGAGGCCATTTTTTCAAAAGCATTTTTTGCACATTCAGGGCTTGCAACACTATCTTTTTTAGAATGAATTAAAAGTACTGGACACGTAATTTGTTCTAAAATAGATTCCTTTTTTGCCCTTTCGGCTATCTTCATGGCGACCAAGCCTGCTTTTGTAGGTATCCAATGATACGAAATAATTTGATTTGCCACTTCTTTTTTTAAGATAGGTTGATTTTCAGGAGGTGTATATACAAATCGAATGAATGGTGAGAGTAATTGTATCCATTTTTCAGGAGGGAAAATTAGACGTGGATTGAAAGTAATTCCATAATAAGGAGCGGCAAGGATAAGTCCGTCAAAAGGGATTTTTACATAAGCAAGGGTCGCTAATGCACCACCCATAGAATGACCGATCACAAGGACAGTTTTATAATGCTTTTTTAAGTTTATGATTTCGTCAACAACAGCGTCTAACAGTAAATCAGCAGATATTTTTTCGAAATCAAGGGGACTTGTTCCGTGTCCTGGCAAGAGAATTACTTTTATGAATATACCTAAATTAGTCAAATTATATGGAAGTTTTTCAAAATCTGTTGGACAGCCAGAGAAACCATGGACCATGAGTAGTGCAATATCTGAATCCTTATCGCCTAACTCGAGTGGTTCGGCTCCTTTTAGGATTTTTGTGGAAGGATTGCGTTCCTGTTGTTCGTCATATTGTTTTATTTTGTTTGATAAAAAGAAGGCGATATCGAATTTAGGCATTGATTCATTTCCTACTTATACATAAACAAAAGGGCTGACTAATGAGAATGGAGGATTGAGCTTATAGCATGCTCCATAGAAAAATAAATCGACCAAGCCCTCAGCAAGTTCTGGTGTGAGTCGAAGTTCAGGACGGTCTGATTTAGCCATAACATGCATATCCATAATCCCAAGGAAGGCTAAAGTCAAGGCTCGAGCGTCTCCACCCGACAATTCTGCTTTATCTAAACCTTCTTTCATTATAGATTCAATTATTTTAAATCTTTGTTTTCCTATTTCACTACCTCGTATGGGTGGAGCAGAACGGATGGGTGCAAAATATACATGTAAAATAAGCCTAACAGACTGCGGGTCTTCTTCTGCCATTTCGAAAGTGGTTCGTATGATACCTTTAAGTTTACCTATAGTATCGGAGTAGTTTTGTTTGATATATAGCATTTTTTCAGTTAGTTGTTTGAATCTTGATTCTACCAGTTTGCGAAATAAGTCCTCTTTATTTTGGAAGTAATAATAAAGCACAGGACGAGTAACACCTGCCTCTTCAATAATTTCTCTAATACTGGTTCCCTCGTACCCTTTTTCAGAGAAAAGGCGAAGAGCACTTTTTAACAAACGTTCTTCAGTGGATTCAATTTGTTCATTTGATTGTTCAATGACCATTTTTTACCCTTTACTTTAATTTAATTAACGTTCGTTATATAGTTAGTCTTAACTATTATACCATTTTTTATAGTATTTTCGAATTTTTTAATAAGTTTTGTATGTGTCTTTTTTTTACGGATATAGGAACTTTTTATTCCATAACGTTTTGTTATTAATGTCTCTTTCAAATAGGACACGTTCATGGAGACGGTAAGGTTTTTTTAGCCAGAATTCGATTTCATTTGGGATAAGTCTATATCCTCCCCAGAATGGGGGACGTGGAACCTTTGAAACGCCGAATTTTGTGAGGTAATAAACAACGTTTTTTTCTAATTCAAAACGGCTATTTAATACTTGAGATTGTTTTGAAGCCCATGCCCCTATTTGAGAAATGCGGTCTCTTGTTCCGAAATACTGGTCGGCAATAAGGTCTTCTACTTTTTGTATATTGCCACGAATTCGGACTTGTTTGTTGATTTTATACCAATAAAAACATAAAGCGGCTTTGGGATTATCATCTAATTGCTGTCCTTTTTTGCTGGAAAAATTTGTATAAAATATAAAACCATTTTCATCCCATTGTTTAATGAGTACCATTCGAACATCTGGGACGCCGTCTTTTGTGGCTGTGGCTAATGCAGAAGAAACCGCATGCTCGTAGTCGAGTTGTTTTTTTGCTTCTTCATACCAATCTCTAAAAATAAGAAACGGATTATCTACATTTGGAATCATAAATGTTTTTGGTATCATTACGTATCAAGAAATTTTTTTAAGTAATTTATACTTTCTGTTGCTATTTTTTCTGGGCCTAAATCAAACTTAAAGACTTCTACTGAGATATATCCTGAGTAATTTATGTCTTTTAATGCTTTTATGATAGGTCCGAAATCAACCTTACCCATGCCTGGTCCTAATAGGTTTTCATCGTTGGCATGGTAATGCTTGAGGTATTTTGCACATTTTCTAATAATAGTTTCACGTGGTTCTTGAAGGAACGTCATTGCTTTTGTGTCTAAAATGAGTTGAAATTTTGGATGGTCGATTGCCTCAATAAGTTCGATAGTTTCTTCGATGGTATGGCAAAAATTTGTTTCCCAATGTGTTAATTGTTCTATACAAAGTGTTACATCTCTTTCTTCACAGATAGGCATGGCTTGGGAGAAAACCTCACATGCATATTCAAATGCTTGATTGTAGGAAATATTCCGTTGAACATTTCGTTGTTTTGGAGACCCAAATACAATAATTTTTCCTCCTATATCTGCGCAGAAATGTACTAATTCTTTCAAGTAATGTGCGGTAAAGTTTCTTATTTCTGGGTCAGGATGTGTTAAGTAAACATTTTCAGGACCAACGAAGACCCAATGAATCCCTGCAACTTCTAATCCAATTTGTTCTGATAGTTGTTTTATTTCTTTACGTGTTTCTAACGGTATATCAGTTACATATTGAGATATTGTAAATGGGGCAATTTCAATACCGTCATACCCCAATTCTTTTACATATTTCATTGTTCGTTTAATGTTGTTCCAATCTTTAAATATTTCGTTGCAGATACCGAGTTTAATTTGTTTTGTCATTTGTCTTATTCCCTTTATTGTTTTTATCTGTTATTTTGAAAACGAAAACACGATTTCCGCCAGCACGTTTTGCATTATACATACAATTATCTGCGAAACGGATAAAAGAACGTGTTGAAAAAATTTCTTTGTAAGTTATAACACCGATTGATAATGTAAGTTTGTTGAATTTTTTTGATTCGAAAGAGGTACGAATACGTTCTGCAACATGGATAGCTTGTTCTTCATCTGTTTCGGGTAGAATCACGGTAAATTCATCTCCGCCATAACGGAAGCTGATATCAACATGTTCACGTGTGCAATCTTTTACAATTTTTCCGACAGCTTTTAAGACCTTATCTCCTTCCAAATGGCCGTGACAGTCATTGTATGTTTTGAACTGGTCTATGTCAAATAACAAAAGAGACAATGGATGACGTTGCCTTTTAGCACGTTCAATTTCGGATTCAAGCCTGTCATAGAAGTATCTTTGATTATATAGGTCTGTTAAGCTATCTTTGATGGACATTTCCTTTAGTTCATTTTCTAAATTTTTTTGTGTAGTGATGTCTTTAAATATTGCAAGGATAGAATGAATTTGATTGTTTTCTGTTGTAATTGAGGAGAGGGAAATATTTACTGGAACTTGTGTTTTATTTTTACGTTGTAATTCTGTTTCATAGTTTTGAATGTTTTTTTTGCTTATAAGAATTTGCTTAATATATTGAATTTCTTCTTTTCCCCCTGTAAATATTTTAGAAAGATGTTGTCCTACGAGTTCTTTGGAGGGATAGTCTAATATGTTTGATGCCCCATAATTTGCATAAATAATATTGAAGTTTGGGTCAAGAATGAAGATGCCATCGACCGAGATGTTTAAAAGTTGTTCCAGATACTCCTTGGTTTGTTTTAATTCATTGTTGATTTTATTAAGATTCTCCGTTGCTTCTTTTATTTTATTTTCTAATTCTTTTTTATAATTTTTTTGTTCGATGATAAGAGAGTGATGTTCTAACGCCCTTTCTATAGCAATTTTAGCTTCTTCCGTTTGAAAAGGCTTTAATAGATAGTCATAGGCTCCTAATCGTAATGCTTCAATTGCGTTTTTTGTATCTTGTAACCCTGTCATCATTATGACTTCTATATCTGGATTTGTCTCTTTTACTTTTTTTAAGAACGTGAAGCCATTGGTATCAGGTAGTAAATAATCAACAATAACCAAATCAAACATTTCATTGTCCAGCATAGAGAAAGCTTCATTAGTAGATGATGAACAAACGCACGAATACCCTAATTTTTTTAGGATTTTACAAAAATAGTCCAATACGGATGTATCATCATCAACAACGAGAATTTTCTCTTTTTTTAGAACCTTATTTTTCCCCCGTATACTTACTTTTTTATTTGCATTATACCCTCTTTTTTCTAAATCCATTATTATTGTTATCCGAATGGGAAAAAATGATTATAACCATTTTACTACAGCAACTGCTGCAGCTAATGAGCCAAATGCAAAACCTATTTTCCATTTGCCTGGCAATTTATTTTTATCAAATTGTTTTGTAGCCAATGAACCACTAATACCTTTTTTAGAAGCAAGATCCTTGTCTGCACCTAAAGCGTCTCCTTTTCCCGCGGCAGCATAAGCAGGTTTTACGGATAGGGAAAAGAAAATCAAAACAATTAGAAGGGTTGCTAATATTATTAATGTCTTTTTTGTGAACATGGCATATTCCTTCTACTTAGCATCTTTTTATATTATAACATAAATATTATAATAAAAATTCTAATTTCTAAGTAGATATGTTAGTATTACCCAGAGAGGTAAATTCACCAATTAGTAACAAAATTAACCCAAAAACAATGGCTAAATCGGCAACATTAAAAATGCCTGTTCTTAAACTCCATGAGCCAAATCCTATACCTATATTCATAAAGTCAATAACTCTCCCATCTCTAAATATTCGGTCGATAATATTTCCGACACCGCCAGAAATGATAAGTGAAAAACTTATCATTGTTATGTGAGGAAGGTTTTGTTTATAGAAAATAAGGAATAATAAAATAGCCAATACAACTGTGTTCATAACAGTAAATAGCCAGAACCTCAGTGAGTCAGGAAGTTGACTTCCCAGACTAAGGAAAGCGCCAGTATTTTCTGTATAAGTTAAACGGAAAAGGTCATTTGGTGTCCACGAACTTGGAAAGTGAATAGAAGGTTTTCCTTTTAAGTATTTAATGGCAGCTACTTTGGTTACTTGGTCTATGACAAGCATTAAAATTAAAAGGGTTAAAACAAAGGCATGGAATCGAGAAAAGTATAATTTCAATTTAAGTCATCCTTTTTATGTTTAATTTGAATTTTTTGATGGGATATTTTAAAATTTTTTGGACTCCTAACTCTACTTAACAAATACAATAGGAAATAAAGAAGCATATCTTTGTGTTTAAAAATATGTTATTCTATTAATGTAAAACTTAACAATTAAGGAAAGGGAAACATATGATTAAAGAAAAAATGTTAAAAGCATTAAATAAGCAAATTAATGAAGAACTATATTCGGCTTATTTATATGCATCAATGAGGGCATATTTTGAATCGTTAAATTTAAAAGGTTTTGCAAACTGGTTAAAAATTCAGGTTCAAGAAGAGTTGTTCCATGCACGTAAGTTTGAAAATTATATATATGAAAGAGGTGGCAAGGTTGAATTGTATGAAATAAAAGAACCTGACCGTAGTTGGAAAAATCCAGCAGACGCATTTGAAGCAGTATATAAACATGAATGTCATATCACTGAGTGTATCCATCATTTAGCCGAAATTGCAGAGAAAGAGGGTGACCGTTCTACAAGACTGTTTTTAGATTGGTTTATAAATGAACAAGTAGAAGAAGAAGCAAATGCAGATGATATTCTGCAAAGAATCCGTATGGTGGGTGATGCACCAGGTGGAATTTATTGGATTGATAAAGAATTAGGACAAAGAGTTGTTAATCCTTTAATTATTGCAGATATTACTGGAGCCCCGCAGGCATAGAGTTTATTCTGTTATTTATTTTTTTAGGAATAAAATAAATCCTATTTCTGTTTAAAAGTTTGAATTTGGGTCGAGCAAAAAATATAAACAAACAAATTATTAGAAGGAGATTATTATGTGTGTAGTTCAAGTTCAAAAGCCTGCTCCTGATTTTACAGCAACTGCGGTAATGCCAGATGATACATTTAACGAGAAATTCCAGCTATCTGATTATAAGGGAAACTATGTGTTACTTTTCTTTTATCCCTTAGATTTCACTTTTGTGTGTCCTTCTGAAATTTTAGCTTTTGATAAGCGTTTAGATGAGTTTAAATCAAGATCCTGTGAGGTTATTGGTGTGTCTGTTGATTCTCATTTTACACACTGGGCGTGGCGAAACACACCTGTTGAAAAGGGTGGGATTGGAAAAATTCGTTATCCATTGGTGTCAGATTTAACTAAAAAAATCTCAAAAGATTATGGGGTATTAATTAACGATGCAGTTGCTTTACGGGGTTTGTTTATTATGGATAAAGAGTTGATAGTCCGTCATATTTTGATTAATGACTTACCTATTGGACGTAGTGTAGATGAAGCACTTCGTGTTCTTGATGCAATTCAATATCATGAAGAACATGGAGACGTATGCCCAGCAAACTGGAAAAAGGGACAAGAAGCAATGAAACCTAATTTTAAGGGTGTCGCAGATTATTTGTCTAAACATGCAAAGTAGATAATTAAGAGTAGATAAAAATAAAAATCCCCAGCATGATTAGTGCTGGGGATTTTTATTTTATGAATTATTCATCTTCATCATCGATATCAAATAAGGAACCGATATTCATATCATATTTGTTTTTTCTACGTGATGTTTTTTTATTAGGATAAATTTCATCATCTTCTTCAATTGTTTTATGAATATCTTTTTTACTGATAGATTTTGATTTTGACTCTTTTGGAATATAAACGCCAAACTTTTTAGCCATTTTATTCAAATCTTCAATAAGAAATGTTTCAGTTGTTCTCCATGACTTGCCGATTTTAAATCCTCTGAGTTTTCCCGTTCTAAACATTTGTCTAATAGTCAAAGGTTTTAATTTCAAGAACTCAGCGATGTCTTCAACAGTAAGTACTTTTTCTTTTGGCATTGAATATATCCTTTTTGCAATATCATTTAGTTATAAATAGTAATCGATTCCAAAAACAAATAAATGTGTACAAATAAATATAATAGATATAATAATAAAAAGTAAAATATTTGAGGAAAATTTATAGAGAAATATTATTGACAAATGTCTCTAATTAAGATGTATAATATTTTATTTGGGTTTATAGAATGGATATATGTATGATAATTATTGAAAGGATACCTAAAATAGAATAAGGAACCCCAAGATATGACAGCGGACTTTAATGAGCAGTTTGAAAAAATGAAGAAGTTATTTTCTGATATATTTGAATTGAATGATAAGACATCTAAAACATCTCAAGAATTTTTATTAAAACTTCATACTGCTATAAAACATCAGTACATGAATTTTTCGAAGACAAGGAAAGAGATTAGCGAAAATTGGAGGTCAATTCAAGAAGAGTTTGAGACATGGGGTAAGGCTTTTGAAAATTTATTACTGGAAAAAAGAGAAGTTGA
>JAIWNQ010000032.1 GCA_020216745.1 Candidatus Hydrogenedens sp. | reverse complement strand
TTCAGAGATAGAGAATCTAAGAAATTTACTTGATGAAAAAATTTACGAATTAACAAATAAAGAGAACGAGCTTGAAAATCTTTTATTGGAAAGTAAACAGAAAGAAAAAGAACTTGGTGAGTTAAAAGAAACTGTTGATAAATTAAAGAATGAAATAGACAAATTAAAATTAGGCACGGAAGTAGGTTTAAAAACCGAAGGGGAAATAGAGATAGAATCGAAATATAAGGCGGAAAGAGATGAACTTCAAGAAAAGGTAAAAGAATTAGAGGATAAAATTAATCTAAAGCAGGAAGAATATGATTCGCTTAAAAAGCAGTATGATGAGATTGATATACGATATCAGGAAACAGTTAATGGTTTAACATCTTTAGAAAAAGAATTAGGAAGCATTCAAAAAGAATTGGCTGAGTTGTCTGAACAGAGGAATAAAGAAATAAGCCAATTGCATCATGAAATTGAGGAAAAGGATAAACAAATACAACAATTAAAAATGTTGATGGAGCAATCTAATCCAGAGGAACAGTTGGCAACTTTGAATACCGAATTGAAGGATAGTAAGGATAGAATTGTTGAGTTAGAAAGAGAATTAGATAAGTCTGTTAATTTAGATAAATACAATCAAATTATGAGAGAGTATGATGCTATAAAGGATTTATATGAAAAGAGTGAAAGACAAAAAATAGAGTTGCAAAATGAGTTAGAATCATTGAAAAATTTAATTGAGGAGAAGGAGAAAGAGAATAAAGAATTGAAAAAGTTAGTTGATGAATTACCAAAAAAAGATGAAGTCGATATTTTAATGCAGAAACTTAAAGAAAAACAAGATGAGATTAATCAGTTAAAAGTAGAGATTGGTGAATTTAAGGATTTGCAAGAGAGATACCAAAAGGTATCACTGGATATTTCTCGATTAGAAAGTGAAAATAGGGAATTAGCAAGTAGTAAACAGGCATTGGAAGAAAAAATAAAATTACTTCCTTCAGATAAAGAATTAGAAAACCTTAAAAATGAGCTTAAAGACAAAGAGAGTAAACTTCAACATCTGGAAAATATCCTGCGAGAAGAAAAAATAATCAGTTCTAATTTGAAAGAAGAAAAAGAAGATTTGGAAAAAAGTCTTTCTTCATTAAGGGAGCAGATGATTTCACTTGAAGAAGAGGTAGTTAAACTACAAAATGATTTAAACGAAGCACCTTCAAAAGAATATATAGAAGAGTTAAGGAATAATGTTAATAATTTAAATGCGGAGAATGAGCAACTAAAACAGCATTTGAATAAGAAAGATGAAGAAATTGAAAGGATTTTATCAAGTAAGGGAGAATTAGAACAAGAAAAGTTAAGTTTAGAAGAAAAGATAGAAGAACTTAAAAAACAAATTGAAAAATTGCCAAGTATTGAGTCATATACACTATTGGAGAAGACCCTATCAAAGGTTAAGGATGAGAACAAATTATTACAAAAACAAATTAAAGAGTTTTTAAAGATAAAAGAGTTAATACCTCTGTTAGAAGATAGCAATGTAAAGGAAAATATAAAAAATATTTTAGACGAGGTTGAAAGAACGAAAGAAGATGTAGAGATTAAAACTCAGGAGAGAGAAAAGATAATAAATGCCTCGACAACAATTATACGGAGGAAGAAAAAGCCGAATTTGGGTGAAATTCTTCTTACCGCAGGTATTATCGAAAAGGGACAATTAGAAGAAGCTCTTAAAATACAGAAGCAGACCCCAATGAAGCATTTAGGGGACATTTTAACTGAATATGGTTTTGTTTCCGAATATGCAGTAGCACAAGCATTGGCTTGTCAATGCAATGTGCCATTTGAAATGTTAACTGAGGCAAACATATCACAAGAGGCTGTCGAGGCAGTACCTACAAGGATATTGAAACAACATTTGTGCATACCTATTAGAATGACTGAAGATACCATAACGGTTGCTCTTGCTAATCCGATTGACCTTGTTGCAATTGAGGATTTAGAACATTCCTCAGGTAAAAAGGTTGAGGTTGTTGTTTCTACAAAGTCAGATATTAAAGCATTTCTCGATAAGTTAGTGCCTGTCAATTCATAAAGCACATATACATAAAAACTAATTCGATATTATCCAATCCTCATTAAACCAAGCGTGTCGTATTGTAGAGCCCTTGGTATCCTCATCTTTACATGAGTAAGAGCAATGAATAAGTCCATCATGTGTTTGAATCACAGAGGGATAAGAGTAATTTCCTTTACCAAATTCTGTTTCTTCGATGGCTTTACTCCATTTCCATGTTTCACCTTCATCATCAGATAAATATACACTCAATTTATGTCTACCATTTATTGTGTCATTACAGACTAATGCCCATTTGCCACTCTTTAATGTGATACATTCTACACTGGAACCAGGGTTAGGAATTTCTAACATGGACACATTGGACCATGTCATCCCCATATCTTTTGAATATGCAGTTCGTACTCGTTTTGGAATCCCGTTATCACGCATAAATGCAACAATGGTTCCGTCCTTTTTCTTTACAAAACTGGGTTGAATATTTGAAATATTTTTTATTTCAGGGTCTAATATAGGATTGCTAAAAAACCAATGTTCTCCCCAGTCATCCGTAAATCCAGCCAAAGAGCAATTGAAGACGTCGGAATAAAGGCCAAGCATTATCCGTTGCTCCGTAATCATAATTGGATGAATGCGAGTCATCCAACCTAATCGCTGGGATAGTTTTGTTTGGGCGGAAACTTTTGCAAATTCAATTTCCTTTTTTAACTCGGGTTCTATATTTGTAAGCATATCGATGGCAGGTTGACCTTTTTCAATGACTTCTAAGAATTTTTCTTCTAAATTTAAAGGACGTACATGAATAACATCTTGCCACTTCCAGCGGGGCGGTCCATCTTTCTCATAATCTTCAGAAATACGATATTTTAATAATGACCCACCCCATTGATTGTCCTGAACCGTAATCCAAAATAGCCAAAGTACTTGTCTTGGGTCAATAAAAAGTACAGGATTACAATCAGGAAGGTCTGGAGTATCTGCCATAACGAAAGGGTCACACCAACGGTCTTTGCTTGCCTTTTTTCTGGCTCCTTGCAACATGACATCGTCACTAGTCCTTTCACCTGAGCCATGAAACCAAACTGTTAGTAATGTACCTTCTGATGTTTCCACGATGCTTGAGCCATGGTTGTGTTTATCGTTTGGAGGAAAAATATTCTCTTTTTGGAAGAAAGGTTCAGATAAAAATGAACTTAATAAAATAATAACACTTAACATAATAGTATCCTTTCTTTATTTTTATACTTTTATGTATATAGATTTGATTTCCAACATTTTAGCTACAATAAAGCATAACAATAGTATACCTATTGAGGCAATATATGGGGTCATTGAGTAATTATAGAGATATTCTGGAAGTATAAGTCTCAGGATAACTATTAGAATAGCTTGAAGGAAGTATAGAACTAAGGAGTTTTTACCCATAGTTGTGAAAGGTTTAACAATTATATTTATTTTTTCATTGATTAGATAGAATGTACAAAGGGATGTGGAGCACAAACCAGCAAAGAAAAGGGAATAAGATGCAGTCATCCCTTTTTGAGTGAAAGGTAGAGAAGACATTGGTAATATGGATATGGGATGAGCAAGAATCCAGCCGAAAAGAGTAAGTATAATACCACCTAATAACCAATACGAAAACGTTTTAGGAAAAACATTTTTATTTTTCTCAAAATGTATTGCACATACAGAACCCCAAGCTAAAATAAAAACCCAACTAAGAGGTCCTAAAGGTCCACCATCGATTGAATTTGCCATAAGCCAATTACCGTAGTGCGTAAGAGAAAATAGTAACTGGTATATGAGTAAATATAAGAAGCCTGCAGATAGTATAAACGTAGATGAAGTGCCAATAAAAGGATAAATTAATAGCCCTGCGATTCCAATGTCAGTTAAAGCATCCCAAACGGAAACATAGAAGTCAAAATGTCCATAAATAAAACCAAGAAATGTTATAATTACATACCTTTTTATTATTTTTTTATGTAATTCACTTTTTTTAAGATGTTGTGCATTCTTAGTGTAAGATAATCTGTAAGAAAAGCCGACGATGAAAATAAAAGCAGGTGCTACGAAGTCGGCAAAAGTAGCACTGTACGTATGATGACGAAACCAACTAAAGGATGTATCAAATTCATTGCAAACATTGACGAAAATCATGCTCAATATAGCAAATCCACGGAATTGGTCGATAAATTTCCATCGCATTTGTAAAAACCTCAGTTTTGATTAATACGTAAAGGCAGATGAGATATATTTTTAAAATAGATGTATAATATAGCAACTAAATTTATGATAATAAAAGTCTATATTTTTGTTTAATATTACGTTTTTAGAAAAAGGTAAAAACAAAAATGTTAAAAGAGCATATTAATTCAAAAAAAGGTCCTCCTGCGATAGGGCCTTATTCGCATGTAGTAAAGGTTGGTAATTTATTATTTGTCTCTGGACAAGGACCATTTAGTAGAGATGGTTCTGGTCCGATTAAAGGTACTTTTGAGGAACAGGTAGAGTATACGTTAGAAAATTTAAAGCTAATCTTAAATGACTGTGGTTGTGATTTGTCAGATGTTGTGAAAGTAACCGTTTTTTTGACAGATATGAGTCTTTTCCCAGATTTTAATAAAATCTATAGTAAATATTTTTCATCGAATTATCCTGCCCGTTCGTGTGTTGGTGTTAGCCAGTTACCTGCTGGAATACCTGTTGAAATTGATGCGGTTGCTGTTTGTAAGGAATAAGTTGGATGGTTTTTAATTGGAAGTTAATATGTATCTATACCATTTTGTTTTTGGGAATACCATTATTCCAAGCCTACTCTATAGAGGCTATGGAACTAAATAATCAGGGAGTAGAGGCATATAACCAACATGATTATGAAAAAGCAATAACATTGTTATATCAGGCATTATCTTTGGAACCTAATAGTGAGGTTGTAAGAAAAAATTTGACCAATTCTTTACAAGCGTTGGCAGATGAAAAGGCAAAGAAGAATGAATATCGCGAGGCAATAAATTTAGTAAATGATGCTTTGAAAGTAGATAATAATAACTTTCTTGCTCATCTTCAATTAGGTGCTTTTTTGTTAAATACGGGGCAATTGGCTGATGCAATTCGACATCTTGAAACATCCATTAGGTTAAAGCCAGGTTATTTGGATGCCCATGAATTACTTGGTGAGGCGTATTACAGAGACAATGATATTTTGTCAGCACGAACTCAGTGGGAATATGTTCTGCAAGTTGACCCTAAACGGAAAGAATTAAAAGAAAGATACGAAAAAGCATGTAGGGAAGAGGTAGTTGAAAAATCATTTAATAGAACTGTATCACAATCACGGCACTTTAAATTAACTTATCCGAAGGAGATAACATACCAAATTCGTTCACAGGTGCTATCTGTGTTAGAAAGAGCCTATTTAGAAATAGGCAGGAAATTGGGAGGTGTATTTCCACAAGGACCCATTCAGGTAATATTATATGATGTTGAACAGTTCAATGCTGTTGTTCAGTTAGGGCAGACGGTAGGTGGTGTTTATGATGGTAAAATACGCATCCCTGTTATCAACAATAAAGGGAATATCTTGCCTGATGATGAAATTAAACGAAGAATTTATCATGAGTATGTTCATGTGGTGATGTATGAATTGTTAAAAGATAAAGTTCCATGGTGGGTTAATGAAGGTTTGGCAGAGACTCTTTCTCGAGAATTTACAGAACGAGAAAAGAAGATATTACTGGATACTATTAACAATAATAACGGATTAATATCATATAAGAATCTTGAAAAAGTAACTATTAATGATGTTTTTGCATCTGATGCAAAAATGTCAATTGCTTATACACAATCTCACGCTGTAATAAATATGTTATGGAATAAATATGGTCAGGGGAGGTTCCTCAATTTTATTCAAGCACTAAAACAAAGTGAGAATACCGAAGAAGCATTAAGAACTACCTATCATATTGATTATCAGGGATTAACAAGAAGTGTCATTCAATATATTCAAAGATAATTTCTATAATATAAAAATATATATTTTCTTTAATATCTTTTGTTGTTTGATTTTCTTTAATAGTTTTGCAGGCAATTGCATCGTAAGAGGGAAAGTTATTGATGAAAGAGGCACTCCTGTGTTAAAGGCGGAGGTGTATTGCGAACAGGGGTTGTCTGAACCTCTTTTACAAACATGGACTGATAGTGAGGGGAAATTTGCTTTTTTAGGATTGAGAGAAGGACCATCAGGTTTCTTTGCTACATCAGAAGGTAAAGCATGGGGAGGCATTCATATTAATTTGCCAACAGAGGAAGAAATTTCCAATGTTGAAATTATTCTTTCCGCTCCAGATAAAGTAACAGGGTTTACTGTTTATACTGATGAGAAAGGAAAAGAGAAGGGTGTACCTGGGGTTGAGGTCGAACGATTTGCTATATTAGGTTCTGAAAAAGTAGCCATCCCTTATTCGAAATTAGTTAAATATGGCTATAAAAAGATAGTATCTAATACTGATGGTTTCTTCACTATAGATAAAGTTCCTAAAGAACAAGCAATTTCGATTAAGGTAATACATCCAGATTATGCAGTGGCAACATTAGAAAGTGTTACGCCTGGGATGGAGGCTAAAATACAATTGTCGAAGGGTTGTGTAGTGTTGGGTTCTGTTTGGACTATTCAATTAGATAAACAAGTTAAAGTTGCCAATGCTGATGTAATTATCAAGAATACTCAGCCACCTTATGAAAGTGTTTTTGTACAAACGGATAATGACGGGGAATTTACAATACGATTAAATACGGGAGTATATCTTTGTAAGGCAGAAACGAGCCGTTTATCAAGTACAGGATGGGAAACAAAGGAGATAAGCAACCCATTAGGTGAACATCTGAAATTACAGGTTTATCCTTCTACCTGGCTTTATGGAACTATTGGAGATGCTGTATCAGGCGAACCTGTGGCAGGAGCACGTGTTGTAATTGAACAAGGGGGACGAAAATCACTTGTATTAACAACAGGTTCAAAGGGAAAATTTCGAGGGAAGGTAACACAGGGGCAAGCTTTAGTTAAATTTGAAACTATTCCAGGGTATTCAATGCCTCAGCCATCTCAAATAAGGGTGTTGGTGTCTGATAAAGAAATAGAACTCCCCTGTGTATGGGTGAAACGATTAAATTCCCTTAAGATAAAAACGGTTGCTGTAAATGGAACTGTGCCTGAAAATAAAACTGTAATCGCCAATCTAATAAACCCTACACAGTTAGGCTGGTATATTGGAAATACTCAAAATCCACTGAAAATAAATATTACAACTTTTCCAGAAAAGGGGAACATATTTGGCTATGTGGAAGTACCAGAAGATAATGAAGGAAATTTATTTTTAATAGTAGATAATGATTTAAGTAAAGTATATGAAGTGCCATTAGGTAAATTAGGTAAAGTTAAAGGGATTCTTTTAAGTAAGCAGGGGAAACCTATTAGCGGTTTAATATTTTCATGTATTTTTGTTGATGAGCGAACAAATCAGGAATATGTTTTATGGCAAATTCTTTCTAATGAGGATGGGTCGGTAAAATGGGAGTCTGTAGTGCCAAAAAAAACTATAGTTTTCAAAATATATGGTATTGATGGGACTTTGCTTTGGGAATCTACGCCTTTACATTTTGAGGAAGGAGAAGCGAAAGATTTGGGCTACATTTATATAGATAAAATACAAGATGAAAATATCTCAAATAATATAGTATTTAATCCAGAAAAATATGTGCAGATATGTCCTGAAGGTAAAAATCCAAGAGATAATAATAAAGGACCTGCTCTCTTTGTTTTTGCAGAAGAAGATGAAGTGCTAATGATTCAGGAGGTTCTTGATAATATACGGAAACTATGGGGTGAAAGTGTTCAATATGGAATTATAGTAGAAAAAACAGTGGATTGTAATGGACTTAATATCCCAATTTATAGAGGGAAACAACCTTCATTAGCTACAACTTATGCGATAGATAACTCTGGTAAAGTTATATATGAAGTGGTAGGATTACCGATTATTAAAAAGCCTTAAACTAAAGTTGATAGTTTTGATGAAAAATAATTGTAAATACAGTATTTTTAAAGAGAAGCATAGTGTTGTTTTGTTTGTTATTATTTTTGTGTTCGTGTGTATTGATTCATTCACTTATGAAATTAAAGGAAAAGTTTATCAACCAGAAGGCTCTTCATCTTCAAATGTAACGATATGGTGTGTTCATCCAATAAAAGGAGCATCTAAAGTTGTTACGGATGAGGCAGGACAATTTGCCTTCACAGATATACCAATGGGTGAAGTTTCATTGATTGCAAGAGATAGTAACAAAAAAATAGGAGGTGTTTCTTTAATATTAACCAAGAATGAAACTAATGTAAATATCAATCTTTATAACGGTGTTGTTCAAAAATTACGGATACTAAATCCCAATCTTGTGCCAGTTTCGGGTGCGTATATCCGTCGTTTATGGGTGGGAGATAGTTTTTGTATTCCAGCAGAAGAAATATCGGAATTAAGTTTTGGTTGGATTCGTAGTGATGATAATGGTGAAATCCTTCTGGATAATATGCCAGTAAAAGGATTTATTCGTGTCTTGGTTGGTCATATTGATTATGCAGATACCTATTTACCATTTATCCCAGTAAACAATAAGAGTATGGATATAATATTAAAAAAAGGCGTGATTATTAGGGGAAGAGCAGTAAAGGATGGTAAAGGAGTGAAAGAGGCATTGATAATTAGCATACAAAAAGGAGTAGGAAATGAGCCGTTTATATTACCAGTGAAAACAGATAAAGAGGGTTTATATCGTTATAGACTTGGGAAAGGAGAGTATCGAATCTTTGCGTCCTATCCAGATTATCCGAATACAATACCTAAAGAAATATCTATTACGGGGGATGAGCAGGAAGAATTGTTAGTAGATTTTGAATTTAAAGATCCATTATATATTGAGGGAACTGTTTCACTTAAAGATGGTACTCCATGTCAGTTGGCAAAAGTTGCTATTAAAGAAGAAAATGGAGTTGAGGATTTTGTTTTTACTGATGATGTGGGGAAGTATTTATTAAAGTCCAGTTCTCAAAAGGTTAAAGTGAAGATTATTCCTCCACCTGGTTTTATAACAGAAACATTGCCAGAAGTTCCTGTAGATTTTCAGAATGAAAAGAAAGTTTTTATACCTAATATTTATGTAAAAAAATTACCTGAAATTAAGGGGAAAATAAATTTACCTAATGGTGAGGGAGCAGACAAAGTATTTATACAGTCGAAAAACACTGATTTTCCAATATTTGCAATTACAAATAACGAGGGAAATTTTCACATAACATTCGATTCCGTTCCTGAAGTAAATACAGTGGAATTTGTGGTGGAGCATGCACTTCGATTTTTACGTGCGGAGTTTTCTTTTAACTTATACGAAGAAAATCCATTAATAAATTTACCACTTCAGCCATTTGAACCGAAACAGGAAAAATTTATAAATAAGGAAGTGAGAAATAAATTAGGACATATAATTGATAATCTTGCTCCTGAGATAGAATGTCGTGCATGGTTTAATTATAAGGATAATGAGAATCCATTGCAGAAATTGCAGGGGAAAGTTGTTTTACTTTTATTCTGGGGAGGTTTTGATACCACACCTTTTGGGATGAGACATGTTGAAGAGGCACGAGCTTTGTTTGATTTGTATAAAGGTGTTTCAGATGTGGCAATTCTTTCTGTACATGATGGTTTATCAGAGGAAGAAGAGGTCGAAAACTATATCAAGACATATCGTATCGAGTTCCCTGTAGGATTGGATACAGATGATACGAAGACTTTTGTTAATTATTCAATAGAATTTATTCCCCAGTTTGTATTGATTGATAAAAAAGGAATAGTTCGCTATACAGATGTATTAAATAGGACAGTCGAATTGATA